>JANTGD010000305.1 GCA_024763135.1 Thiotrichales bacterium
CCCGCTTCTGCGTTGCGGATCTTCGTAATAGCCCGCTATTACCTGCGATCCGCGCCTTGAACTGGACAATTTTCACCATTATCTGCTCGCGCCAGAATTAATCAGCGTGCCCTTAATCCGGCAACAGAGAAGCGTTTAATGAGCCGCTACGACTTTCTTTTGGTCCGTCAGTTACTGATCGCGCATTCAACCAATATTACTCAATAGGTGGATACAACACGGTTTTCACATTAGAATAATACCCATTTAATCAGCAGCCTAAACTCCGTGACGACATGGGTACTTTTTTTTCACTTGCTGGCCGCGGCCGCCTGGATTGGAGGCTCGTTGCTATTATTCGCTTTGGGTCTGCTCCTTCGTAACAAAGAGGCGCAGACTGACGTGTACAAACACCTCGGTCCATTGTATGGTTATCTGGAATCTGCCTGGCTGCTGATTCTCTGGGTCACTGGGCTGCTGCTGTTTTTCCACTATCATCTTGATACAACGATTGCCGCTACGCCTGGTTCGGCACTGGCAATGCTGATAACAAAAAAACTTATTGCGGTCGCATTGCTCACCCTGTTTACCCTGCTACATATGGTTATCGCTTGGAGAACTCATCAAAAACGCCGCACACCGCTTCAGCACCTTCTCTCTCGCGGCAGTTCGCTGGCAATTTTCGGATTGAATTTTTTTATCCTTTGGTACGCTATAGCGCTACGCAACCTACTCTGATGTTCTGATAACCAAATACTCAACAAAGCAGATTTGAATCTGCCACTACTCAGCTTACCCCCCAAATGCACCTGCTCCGCGTTCACAATTGCTCATTGGTACTTGAAAACTCACATGGTTCGCCTTGATCTCGCGTATTTAGGGGTCAACTGAGTGGTGGCTTCTTTTTTTTGATCACTCGTTGAGTAATGAGCTGGATCTTAGACAACCCATGGCAAGGAGCGCTGCCAACTGAGTTCTACCGGCTGACAACAGCCTCCTAAGACAAATCCGCAGAAATGTGTCACGATCGCGGCTCAGTCACAGTCTCGCCTCCAACGCGCTACGCTATGGATCTCATCTTACTTCTGTTGATTTTCGTCGTCCTCACTGTCGCGCTGTTCGACTTTACCAACGGGTTCCACGACGCTGCCGATATGGTTGCCACAGCCATCGCTTCACGAGCCATGACACCCGGTGCCGCGATCGGTCTTGTGAGCGTCGCAACTTTTATTGGTCCCTTTGTGGCGGGACTGGCGGTTGCCGATACCGTTGGCCAATTCGTGGACATCAGTGATAGCCAGGCATTGGTGGGGGAAGCGGTCGTGATTGCAGCACTGCTGGCGGCGGTCAGTTATAACCTGGCCACCTGGAAACTCGGCTTCCCATCTTCATCATCTAATTCCCTGGCAGGTGGTTTAGTGGGCGCCGGACTTTTGGCCGTGGGTAATGAGCAGATCAATTGGGGCTGGTCAGCGTTGCTACACGGTGAGCTGCAGGGCGTCATGAAGATCTTCGCAGGACTGTTTCTGTCCCCGTTTCTCGGCTTTGCCATTGGTTACATCACCATGAAACTGTTCAACGGGTTGCTACAGCGCTGCCGCCAATCAGTCAATAAACCACTCGTAGGCATCCAATACTTCAGCGTCGCATGGCTGGGATTCTCTCACGGCGCCAATGATGCGCAAAAAGGCATGGCCATCATTGGTATGATGCTCCTTGCGAGCGGTCAGACGGATCACTTTTCCATTCCTGTGTGGGCTATACTGCTATGCACCAGCGCAATTACTTTGGGTACCTTGTTTGGCGGTTGGAGTATAATTAAGACACTGGGATTTGGACTGTATCGAGTGCGCCTCATTCATTCAATCGCCAACCAGCTCGATGCGGCATTCATCAATTCCATTGCGACGGCGATCGGCGCACCGACTTCTACCACTCAAGTGGTCACCGCCACACTGCTGGGCAATGGCAGCGCAGAAAAACCGCGCCATGTTCAGTGGCGCACCGCTGCGGGCATTGTTGGAGGATGGCTACTCAATGTCCCTACTTCGATTCTATTGGGCTGGAGCTATTGCTGGCTTCTTATTCACTTCCTAGCCATAGGTGCACAATGAAAGGGCTCATTGAAAAATACATACTCCCAAGAGCAGTCGATTTCAATGCCGCACTGCAGCGACAGGTCAATGCAGCCAGAGATACGGTTGCGGATCTGTGCCGTTACTACGCCACACATGATTACAACGCACTGACAAAAATCACTCAGGACGAACGCGATTGTCGCCACTTAAAAAACCAAAACATGCATGAACTCCTGGATGTGTTCATCACACCTTATGATCGAGAATCAATCTACCGTATTATCAATCAGCTGGACTGGATTGCGCTCAGCGTAAAACACCTGGCGATCGATATTTTAATTTACAAAGTAACCTGCCCCAAAGATTACCAACCGATATTCAGCGCGCTCGGAGCAATGTCTGATGCATTAGCTGACGGATTTAATTTCCTTACTCAAAAAAATCTCCACGAACTCGTCAGAGTGGTTAACGAAATCTACGTTAATTACGACAAAACAGTAGAGACCTGCGCTTTGGCCGCAGCCAAGCATTTAGACTCAGGAGACATCAAAGCCTACCTAAAGCACCGTGAAGTTCTGAACCAACTTAAAGAAGTCGCTAAGCGTATTAATATTAGTGCGAATTCCCTGGAAGACCTCGCCATTAAGCTTGTTTAACTCCCTACTCTCTACGCAGCACCAACCCAAAAAGTCACTACTCAGCTAACCCCTGAAACCCACCAGCTCTGCGTTACAAATGGTTATTGACACTTGCAGCCTCACATTTTACCTCGGTGTGGTGTTTCAAGGGCATTCTGAGCAGCGACTTCATTGTTTAACAACTCGCTGGGTAGTTACTCAAAATGAAACGTTGCCTTGGATTGGCTTATTAATGAAGCTCTGATCAATTCGTAACACGGCATCTTGCGGCGCAACATCGCCCACTTCTGCGTTGCGGTTCTTCGCAATAGCCAGCTATTACCTGCGATTCACGTCTTGAACCGGGCGGTTTTTCACCACAATCTGCTTGCGCCAGAATTAATCAGAGCTTCCTTAACCCGGCGATCTCAATCGCCGGGCAATACCGTTACCAACTCAATACAACGTAGCGTTGTGCATCGCCTTCTCGCATGAGCAGAAGAATACGTTTGTCTTCACTGCTTTTCTTTACAAGCGATTTAAATTCCGCCGCACTACGAACGGGCTGTCTGTCAACCTCGATAATCACCGTGCCGGGTTTAATACCCACCATTGCGGCAAGTGAGCCGGGCTTGACTTCTGTGACAATCACGCCGGCACCCTTTTTCACACCAAACTCTTCAGCCAGTTTGGGCGTTAACGTTTGCACGGCCAAGCCGAGTTCTTCAGAGGTGGTTTGCTCAGCGCCTGTCTGCGCCAGTTGTTCCTTCCCGAGCTTCCCGATTGTAACTTTCAGCTCCTTGCGCTTCCCGTTGCGCAGCACTGTCACACTGGCCTTAGTTCCAGGAGCAGTCAAAGCAACTTGGTTACGAAACTCCCCAATGTTCTCCACTGCCTTTCCCTGGTAAGCAATAATCACGTCACCCTGCTGCAAGCCTCCTTTTGCTGCTGGAGAATCTTCGCTGACTTGCGCCACCAGCACGCCTTTGCTTTGGTCAATACCAAAAGAATCTGCGAGTTCTGGCGTTAACTGCTGAATCACAATACCCAGGTATCCTCGAGTAACCTCACCCTTGTCAATCAATTGGTTGGCAATTTGTTTGGCAAGATTGATTGGGATCGCAAAACCCAACCCCATATAGCCACCGCTACGCGTAAAAATAGCGGTATTCATGCCAATGGCCTGCCCATCAAGATTTACGAGCGGACCACCTGAGTTTCCGGGATTAATCGCCGCATCGGTTTGTATAAAATCCTCATAATCGTTGATACCCAAACCCGTACGTCCCTTGGCGCTGATCACCCCCACCGTAATGGTATGACTCAGGCCAAATGGATTTCCTATCGCCATCACCCATTCCCCAACATCAATCTTTGACGAATCACCCAGCGGTAACGGCTCCAATCCACTGGCTTTGATTTCAATTACGGCCACATCAGACTTGGGGTCAGTCCCGGTGACCTTCGCTTTGAATTCCCGACCATCCTGCAGGCGTACGGTGATTTTTTCCGCATTCGCCACTACGTGGTTATTAGTTAAAATATAAGTCTTATCTTTACCCAAACCATGCTTAGACTTGAAAATAAATCCCGACCCCTGACCGATGGCGTGACGTTGCTGTTCTGGAGATTTTCCCTGTGGGGTGGGCATTCCAGGAAACTGATCTCCAAAAAATCGTCTTAGAAAATCGTCGCCAAAGGGTAACTCACCGCCAAAAGGCAGCGCCTGACCACTACTCATCGGCACCTTCGCCTGCTCTTCTACTTGAATAAAAACAACAGCAGGTGATGCACTCCGTGCCACCTGTGCAAATGCCTTACCCGACTGCCGTAAACTCTCTACCCCGCCATCTGGCGTAAACGCCATCGCGGGTATGCTCACCACTAACAGTAACAACAAGACTGTTTGAGTTAATTTTTTCATCTTGATCTCCAGAAAATTAAATAGGAATGCTTCCCTCGGTAAAAAAT
>JANTGD010000306.1 GCA_024763135.1 Thiotrichales bacterium
CCGCAGTTGGGCGCGAAAAAGACGCGTAAGCAATTGGTTTGCCAGGTGCGCCAAGGGCTTGCGTGGACTTTCGTGATCCAACTGCGGAATCTAGGTTTATAGCCTGTTAGGGTTTGAGCAGGCCCAGCATACGCTTTAGGGTGTTATCCCGATCGACAAAATGATGTTTGAGCGCCGCCAAACTGTGCACGACAATCAATACCATCAAGCCATTGGCGAGGAATTCGTGGAATTCGCCTGCGATGTCTTCTTGCTGTGGCCAGCCGTCACTTAGGGCGGGTAGTTCGAACCATCCAAATACCGTAATGGCCTGACCATCAGCGGTACTGATCAGATAACCACTGATCAGTACCGCTGCAATCAATAAATAAAAGCTGCGATGTACCCATAAAGCGAGGTATTGTTCCCAGGGTTTTCCCTCAACAGCAGGACGGGGATTGAGCCAGCGCCAGGCAATGCGCAGCACTAGCAAGAGTCCCACGAGCACACCCAGGCTGCGATGCAGGTCGGGCGCGCGCTGATACCAGGGGTGCATATAATCCAATTCAACGATGAATTCGCCTAAGAAGTACTGCGCCACAATCAACACCGCCAGCGTCCAGTGCAGCATGATTGCCAGCCAGCCGTAACGCTCCCCAGTATTTTTCAAATACATTGTGTGGCCTGAGAAAAGAGGTGGAGGGATTGAAAGTGCGCTTTTCAACCTTATTTTAGACGCTACGAGCGGGTAGGGTGCATTTTTCTTTACTCGTTGCTTGTTCGCAGCGCGGCGCAAAATAGGGTCTTGAGTACTTTAGGAAGCGCTGATCAATTCGCCATACGGCATCTTGCGGCGCAGAATCGCCCACTACTGCGTTGCGGATTCTCGCAATAGCCCGCTATTACCTGCGATCCGCGCTTTGGACTGGACGATTTTTCACCACAATCTGCTCGTGCCAGAATTAATCAAAGCTTCCTTTATAAAAAAAGCTGTCATGCTGGCGCCTATGAGGACGTGTGACCGCCCATCCGTGAGTCAATCGGGCATCGTCTTCAAGCCCAGGCGGTAAGAGCGCGAGTAGGAAAATGCCTGAGCAGTGGTACAGAATTGAGCAGTGATCCAATAACAACGAGGTAAAAGAGGTGGAACATGAGTAAACCCCATAAAAAATTACACAAAGACCACGCCCGCTGGCAGGAAGAGCACGATGCCTGGTTGGCTGATATCGACGAATGGAAGCGGGAAATTCGCTTGGCGCTGGCGTCTTTGGGAGAGGTGGAGGAGATGTTGCGCGATGATCTGGAGGCCATCGAAGCGCATGAAGAGCTGGTATGGGAAAATCAGCAGCGCGTGCGTGCGCACGAACTGACGATTGCTGCGGAACTCAAGGAGGGAGAGAACAAGACCGATGCCGAACGCCGTCATTTACATCATGAACATGCCGCGGCGCATGAACGTGCCGCTTATGCGCACCAGCACTTGCGCGATCGGGTTCACCACGTGGTGGGCGAGGTCATACGCCTGATTAAAAAAGCGCGTGCGGCGATGTAATGCAGGCTCCACGCAGCAGCCTTGGTTTCAGTGAGTCAGCAGGCGGATTGCGTCGAGTGTGAGCAGGGGTTCGTCCCCGACCACTGCGGCACTGTGTAACGTGCCACGGGGGATCTCCAAATAGTCTCCCGCCCCGAGTTCCACCGATTCTCCATGAATGATCAAACGCATGCGGCCACGCAACACGGCGTCGATAATATCGACATTGAAGGAGTGTGCCGGCAGCTCGGTGCCAGGTGCGTAGGATTTACGATTGACCCAGTAACCTTGCTGCTGCAGGTAGCGTGCCAGTGATTGGTCCAGCTTGGATTGTGGGCTATCATCCGCCCAATGAATGACTTTGATCATTTTTTGAAAACCTCCTGAAACAGCGCTTGCATCCTTGTCCAGGATCGTCCATCTGCTTGTTGATTGTATTGTAGATTGGGAATGCCAAATTGACCTGCATCAGGATTGGTGAAGCTGTGATGGGCGCCACCATAAATATCCATTTCCCAGTTGGCGTGCGCGGCACTGAGTTTTTTCTGAAAGTTTTCCACCACTGCCGGAGAAACAAAAGTATCCTCTGCGCCGTGCAGCACTAAAATTCGCGCTTTGATTTTATCTTTTGCCTCTGCGGGCGCGGCAGGTAACGAGGCATGGAATCCCACCACCGCTTTCAGGTCTGTGCCGCCATAGGCCATTTGTAACACGGTGCCGCCGCCAAAGCAGTAGCCAATGGCTGCGAGTTCTCCAGGTGCGACCAGCGGGTGCTGGCGCAGCTGGGCAAGCCCCAGGTTCGCGCGTTCACGCCAATACGCTATATCAGCAGTGATTTCCTGCATCCAGGCGCCCGCTTGCTCGGGTTTGTCGGTCACTTGGTGGTTGCCATACATATCCGCGGCAAACGCAACATATCCCAATTCAGCCAGCATTTTCGCGCGCCGCTTGGCATAAGCATTGAGTCCCCACCATTCATGGATGACCAGAATACCGGGACGGCGAGCGGTGCTACTGTCGTCCCAGTAAAGGTAGCCGGTTAACACGGTATCATCATGTTGATAGGTGACGGCTTTTTCCTGAATTGCGGCCTGCGCGGGCAGCACCAAAAAAAGTCCCACGGCAGTGATCAGGGCGACGAGGTGATGGGTCTTGCGAAACATATGCATGTAACACTCCTGCAATAAATTAGCTCAGTTGCAATCACTTGCGCCAAAACACAGACGACGATTGACACTGCGCGCGAGCTTGCTTTGATGTTGGCTAAAATCCAAGCAAACTGAGTTATCTTCTTAGGATTTGTTGCAACGACTCCGCGTGTCTAGATTTTGGTTCCTATCAAGGCATTTTCGCATGGAGAACGTGAGCATTCGAGTACGAAAATAACGCCGAGATGGGGCAAAAGATGAATACGCTGAGTCGTTACTATCTTTATTTAATCGTGATCAGACTAAAGCTCAAGTGGTTTGACCTGGGAATAGTCAGGGTGCAGAGGTTGTGGTGCGCTTCTGTGATGCCGCGCCCCGGTGTTGCAGTGCTTGCCAAGGACACAGCCATTGCCTGCGCACTGCGCAGCATCACAAAAGCGCTGAGTCCGTCATTTTAAACTGGACGAGGTACTAGCGCCGGCTTGCGTCATGGTCAGGGGGGGCACCAAAGGCTCGCATAGTCTGATGTGATCCAAGGGGGTTTTCTGCTCAGGCAACGTCTGCCAAATGGTATTGCTTTTGTGTCCTTTCCAGGCGCCCCTCCCGTCTTGGCGAGTGCCGCATCGGTGCTGCTGCAATCACCTTAGTGCGTTTCGCTCTCTTGCAGGAGGTCACAAATCGTTTCTGAACCATACGGTCAGCCAGCGTCCTGCGCTGCAAACAGCACCAGTACCACCAGTGTCACCATTTCTAAAATCTCCACGCTGGCGCCCAGTGTGTCTCCGGTCGCCCCACCGATGCGCGCCACCATGAGATAGCGCAGCAACGCACCGGTGATCAGCGTCGCACTCAAAATCACAATCAAGTGAGATCCGACCCACAGTAACAGCAGCAGCGTGGTGATGCTCAGCACGCTGGCCACAGTGCGAACCGATAGGTGCTGCGCGAGCGTGGTGCCCAGCCCATTGACGCGTATATAGGGCGTCGTCATCAACAGCGCAATCATTGCACTTCGCCCAACCACGGGTGCCACCCAGATGAGCTGATGGGCGGTGAATACAAACAATTGGTATAGCGCGGCCCATTTGAGCAGTAGTACGATAAGCAGGCCCACCACGCCCAGTGGGCCGATGGCCGTGTCCTGCATGATCTCCAATGATTTTCGTTTGTTGTGATAGCCACCGGCCCAAGCATCGATACTCTTGGCCAGGCCATCGAGATGCAGTCCGCCGGTCAGACCCACCCACACAGCCAATACAATGGCGGCGTTCAATGCCGCGGTTGTTGCAGGTAAAGGTATCAGGCTAAGAATAACGCCAATGACCAAGCCCACAAGGGGGTAGAAGAAAATTGAGCGTGCCTGCGTTGCGGCATCATAGGGCCCGGATAGCGGTACTGGCAGCCGCGTGAGGAATTGCAACGCAATAGCGAAGGCTGTGAACTGTTGGGGATGCGCGAGCATGCGGAAAAAATTCATGAGCAAGCCTAAAAAAAGCGATGCGGGGGCCCTGCAGGCAACGCCGGGGACAGGTATTCCCTCAACGCATGACTGCATCCCCTGAAATCAAGGCGTTGACATCTGCGCCTCTTAAACCTAGATGCCGCAGTTGGGCGCGAAAAAGACGCGTAAGCAATTGGTTTGCCAGGTGCGCCAAGGGCTTGCGTGGACTTTCGTGATCCAACTGCAGAATCTAGGTTAAACCATCGCCATATTCTGGTGCAGATCACAGGCTTGCTGCAAGAGCGGATCGGCAAGTATTGGAATACCCTTTAAGGTAGCTCTGATTAACTCTGGCGCGAGCAGATTGTGGTGAAAAATCGTCCGGTTCAAGGCGCGGATCGTAGGTAATAGCCGGCTATTACGAAGATCCGCAATGCAGAACTGGGTGATTTTGCGCCATCAGATGCCGTGGTACGAATCGATCAGAACTTCCTTAATAGGCTGTTGAAAAACTCTCAGCTGGCACGATCCAGCGTTAA
>JANTGD010000307.1 GCA_024763135.1 Thiotrichales bacterium
GATGCCGAATGAATCGGAAGATGAATGGAGAAAGGGCGCAAGCCCTTTTATGATTATGATCGACTGGCTTACGTTTTCTGCACCATTATTTCATCCTGACGCAATCACCGGAGGTTCAGTCCTCTGCATCACCCCTGACGGTGAACAAGAGTGGATCAGCCACAAAGCTGCTTCTATGGTTGGCTCTTATGATTCACGCATACAGGTAAAAAGCTGCCGCCAGACCAACAACGCCGAAGGATTTCACCGTGTTCTAATCTCAGGCAATCCCGCCAAATACTTTCAAGGTCATAATCTTTTTGGAACCGATGACGTTCATGGATTGTGCCTCGATTTGTTGGAGTCAATCTCTAGTCACCTGGGACTTAAGGTATCCGACAACGACCGTACCTCATGGTGTAAGGGTGACTCCATACAACTCACTCGTGTTGATTTGACTTATTCATTTGATTTGCCGGATCGAAAGTCAGTCCGCGCATTCATACAATCGGCAGAATTAACGAGCCACATGCGCCATCGGGGACGTGGCGTACTCAAAGAAGGGACCCTTTATTTCGGCAAACACTCCCGTCGATGGGCCTTAAAGATGTACTGCAAGGGCGACGAGATAGAAGCGGCCGGACATCGGCTCCCACAGGGCTTGGAAGCAACCAAGCTCCCGACCTGGGCAGACAATAAGCTACGAGTTGAGCTAGTCTTAAGGTCACAGGAATTAAAGCAGCAGCACCAGAACACCGCCGCGAATTGGAAAAAACTAGAACCTCACACGATATTTGCCGAGAAATTAGCAGGCCTAGAAATGAACACTACACTTAGGATCCCAGAAGGTAAGCTCCAAGGACTCCCAGCAGGCGCACAAATGGCATACCAGCTATGGCGTGATGGTCATGATGTTCGCACCCTACTCCCGCGTAACACCTTTTACAGGCATCGGCGGGCACTTCTCGCTCATGGCGTGGATATTTCAACCAAGGGAGCAGCAAAAGCCGAGGTGATACCTCTACCAAGATTTCTCGACGCAACGCCCGCCCAGGTGCCCGAGTGGGCGCAAGAACAGGGATACTACTACGCAGCAGGGGGGTATCAGTAATACCCCCCTTTTGTACCATTATGGTACTCAGAGTAACAAAGGCTGCCCTTCGGTGGCCTTTCTTTTTGCTGACTCGATACCCTCCCTAATCAACGCAGAAGCCGCCTCAGCGGTGTTATCAAGGTGGTTTGCAGCCATCCATGCTTTAAGAGCGTAGAAGGTCATTTCCTCTACCTTCACAGATTTATACGTTGACACCAATATTTTTCTCCTACACTATATATTGCACCCATGTTATTCGATTACACACGAAAAGAGGCATACGCAAATGATCAAGATTGAAATACAGAACCCCACCGTGGAAAATGTAGCAGGGACATCCTCACGCACTGGGAAGCCTTTTTCTTTCAATAAGCAAGAGGCATACGCGCATATTCCAGGCCAGCATTATCCCCAGCGAATCGAGCTCACACTTGAGGATAACAGTACAGGCTACCCGGCTGGCAATTACACCATCCAGCCAGAATCACTCTATGTTGATCGTTTCGGCCGACTACAGCTCGGCCAGCTGAAATTGAAGCCTATCAAGGGTGCACAGGCAGCATGAAAACAGCCGTAGTACCGGTCCTGCTTGTTTTCTCTGTACCGGCATTCGCAATTGATCCAGGCGTATCCCTCGACGGTGAATACATAGGAGACGTTATCGGCGTCTCCACCTGGGTACTTCTGTACGGGTTGGGCTTTGTCGCAGGGAGCATCCGCTGATGGATGCAACAGACATTGCCGAGCTAATCGGGACGGGGATAGGCGCACTCGCCCTCGGTTATTCGTCAGCGTATTTGCTGACATTCTTCAAGCGTCTTCTTGAAAATATCTAGGAGCAAAAACAATGAACGTGATCAAGAAAATCGGCCTCGGCCTGGGCGCCATGGTTGGCGCAGTTGGTACTGCATCAGCTGCATTGCCTGTCGCCGCAACTACGGCTTTCTCGGACATTCAGACTGATGGTCTGGCACTGATCGATCTGGCATGGCCCCTCGTCATCGCCATCACCTCCGGGTTTATCGTCTTGAAGCTCTTCAAGCGCGCAGCAAGCAAGGCCTGACGGTGAGGGCGGCACTCGCGTTTATGGGCGCGCTTGCCGCCCTTTTTATGTCTCCATCCTTTGCAGGAGATTCAGATTGGAGGGTCTCCAGAAACGGAATTTATTACTACGGTTCAGGCCCCGCAGAAGCAGGACAAGCACTAGCAGCAGCTATTAATGGCACATTCAAATATGTGACAAGTTGTCATTCATCAGGTAACAGTTGTTCGATTCGATATCAGACCTCTACTGGTTCAAACACCAATACAACAGCAAATTTTGTCGGAACCTGTGACCCATCCACACCGACGCAATATGAAGACCCCGTATATGGGACGCATACTTACAGCTCTTGCCCAGCGGATTGTTCAACAACAGCAGGACAAACGACCTCATTTACACATGCAACAGACGTAGCGCAACCAAGTTACTCTATAGAAGGTTGTCACTACGCAATAACAGACGTACGAGATTGTTATTATGGTATAGGCGGACAATTTTTGATCTGCACATATGACTACGAATCAGACGGTACACCTGCTACAGAAGGCGAACCGCCACCAGGGCAACAGCCACCCAACCCAGAACCAGACCAAGGAGGCTATCCGCAGGCCTCATCAGATATTGATGATCCAGCGCCGATAACCACTCCAGATAGCCCAGGCCCAGGCGATTCCACCACTACAGACACAAAAACCGAGACCCAAACAAATGGCTCAGGCGGTGAAATAACATCAACTGAAACTAGTATTGACGCGACATATCATGACGGGGTCACTACTACAACGACTACGACTACAACGACGACTACTTATTCTGATGGATCATCAACTACAACAACAGAAATAACCCGGACAAATACTACAGACGCAACGACGACAACAACTATCGATAAACAAACTGGAGGCGTAACAACTACCACTAATCCGGGAGTAACGACGACAGGAACACAAACGAGCATTACAAATACAGATGCGGATGGAAACTCGACCAGTACTGTGAATGGATCACTCGATGGCGTCCCAGATGGAACAGAAGAGGTACCAATACCGACAGGCAGTGACAATATGTACGACACAGAAGCAGATGCGCTTGATGGACTGATAGCAGGTATGGGTAGCGACGCACCAAATTTAACATGGAGCAATCCACTTCCACAGATCACAGGCACTTGTCAACAGATGAATATTGACGTTTTAGGTCGGACTATGACTATCCCGAGTGCCAATGCTTGTGCGGCATTAACGAGCATCAAAGATGTTTTTGCCTGGGTCCTTTATATCCTGACAGCTCTTTATCTTCTGACCCTGGCAACAAGGAGTCCAAAATAATGGCAGCTCTTGCAGCATGGATCGGTAATCTCGTAGCTTCATTAGCGTCGGTGTTTGGCGTATTCCTTACAAAGCGTGTCGCAATCATAACGGCAGCCTTGGCGGTTATCACTACGATCACCACTGCCATGTGGGCAGGCATGGAAGCTCTTGTTACATCAATAGCAGTAGCCGTGCCGGAATCAGTAGCAATCGGAGCAAGCTGGCTAGTTCCTACCAATATCGAAGAGTGTTTTGCAGCTATCGTTTCGGGACATGTAGCACGTTTCCTCTATGACCTAGAGATGAATGCAATTATGACGAGGGTTCAATAATGGCTGTCTATTTTGTCACCGGTAATTTAGGGGCTGGAAAGACATTAGCAGCAGTCGGCAGGATACGAGATTACGTTAACCAGGGCCGCCGCGTTGCAACAAACTTAGACATTTATTGCGATCAATTCAGACGTAAAAAAAATCGCAATGTGGATATTACTCGCATACCTGACAAGCCTTCGGTATCTGATCTTGACGCAATAGGACAGGGATACGCAGGAACAGATGTAGATGAAAACAGATACGGACTGCTTGTACTGGACGAGTGCGGAACATGGTTCAATTCACGAAACTGGAATGATAAAGGCCGAAAAGCCGTAAATGATTGGTTCCTACACGCACGAAAATTGCGGTGGGATGTTCTCTTCATCGTCCAAGATTTGTCAATTATCGATAGTCAGGCACGGGAAACAATCGCAGAACACACCGTATTTTGTAAGCGACTAGATCGTGTAGCCGTACCATTTACTGCATTTACCAAACTATTAGGCTTTCGACTGCGCCTTCCTAAAATACATCGCGCAATTGTCAAATATGGGACAACAAAAACAAGCTTGACAGTTGATACGTGGACATATATGGGCCATGACCTCTACAAGCTCTACGATACTGAGCAGGCATTCGGGGCTTCTCACTATTGGGGACCAGCCTCCATGCTCACACCTTGGCACCTGGTAGGACGATATGAGCAAACAACCGACTGGATCAGGATGGCCAATACCTACCTTTTACCATTTATAAGGGTTACGGTTTTTTACCCGGCCTACTTGTTATCTAAGGCCCTCCCATGGCTCGCGTCAGCGAGCCATGGTAGGGCGGAAAGATTGCGACTATGCC
>JANTGD010000308.1 GCA_024763135.1 Thiotrichales bacterium
TGGTCACCTTATTGGTGATGAGAGGTTTTTCTGATTTGCCAGGTGCACCAAGAGCTTGCGTGGACTTTTGTGATCCAACTGAGGTTTTTAGGTTAAACAGTCTGCAGCGTTTGATCGCCATGCGCTAAAGCTGATAGGCCAGCAATAGCACAGTCCCTTCGATGAGTTGTTTCAGCGTACCAGGTTTCTCCTCGGCAAATGGATGGCATTGCTGTTCAAGGGTTGCGCACCAGTTAGCAAGCCAGTCGATTTCGTCCGCATGGTAAAATAGCGCCATCGATTCAAAATTGAGATACAGGCTTCGCAAGTCGACATTGGCGCTGCCGCACAGTGCCAGCTGGCGATCGAAGACCATGGCTTTGGCGTGAATCATACGGTCCGGGTGTAGCTTGATTTGGGCACCAGCTTCGCGTAGTTCATGCAAATAGCGATTGCGCGCTGTATCTGCAAGGCGGTGATTGGATCGCTCAGGAAGGATCAGGGTAACCGACACACCACGCCTTGCGGCCAGACACAGGGCCTCTTGAATGGCCTCGTCGGGTACGTAGTACGGCGTTATCAGGGAAATACGCTGTTGCGCGTCGAAACAGGCGCTTAAGAGTAAGGCATGTAAGGGGTCGTCCGGAATGTCAGGCCCGGAAGGGATGACGCGTACCACGGCCTCCCCTTCTTTGGGATAGCGGGCGGGGATCAGTCGATTCGGTGCGTTGCGGTTGGTGGAAAAGTCCCAGTCGGCGTCGAACAGATACTGGTAATGCTGTGCGCTCGGGCCGCTCAGGTCGAAGCTAAGATCCACAAAGGGCGGCCCGGATCGCCAGTGGGTGAAATATTCGTCGGCAATATTGCGTCCACCGCTCCACACGTGCCGGCTGTCGCTGACGATCAGTTTTCGGTGGTTGCGCAGATTGGTACGTCCTTTGAAAGGCCGATGTAACACGGGAATGAAACGTGCGACTTCGATACCGGCTGCACGCATTTGATGGATCGCTTTGTCTGGCAATAAAAACGATCCCACCCCATCTATCAGTACCCGAACTCGCAAGCCCTGTTGGGCACGGGCTTTGAGGCCTTCCATCACGCTATGCCCAATTGCATCGTCGGCAAGAATAAAAGTGCAGACATCCACCTGTTTTTCGGCGCGCTCGATCAATTCGAACAAGGCATCCCGGGCCATACTGCCATCCTCGTGCAGACGGACCCGGTTGCCCCCCATCGCCGGTGGAATGCCAAAAGAGTCAAGTAGCCGATCGAGCGTTTGTTGCGTAACGGGCTGGGGCGGATGAGACGGGGGTTTGAACAGCCGTTGTTTGTTCAGGACCTCGATGTGATGCAGCTTGCGAATGCCGAGGGTGAGATATAACGGTACTGCCAGATACGGCATCGCAATAATAAAAATAATCCAGGCCAAAGAGGCAGAAGGGGGCCGCTTTTGCTGCAATACCAGGGCAATCAGCGCGCCGACTAAGATAATGCTCACTGCTTCCAGCGCATGATAGAACAGGGTCGTGGAGAGCAGCCCCATGTTCAGATATCCAGCGTTCGGATGGTTACCTGGTCAGAGAGTTCAGGGACTTCTTCGGGGTAAAACAATTCAGTACCCGGGTGGCGAACTGTACCCGCGCTACAGGCAACGGCTAGGCGCAACAAGGGTTCGGGCGCGAGGTTTTGGCTGAGTCCGGCGACTAATCCCGCCACCATGGAATCGCCCGCGCCGACCGTGGAGTCGACGGTGACTTTGGGGGGGTGTGCGTGGTACGCATTGTGTCGATCGACCATGACCACGCCTTGGCTACCCAGGGACACACACAGAATTTCCACTCCGGCTCGGTTAAGGTCCCGTGCTACCTGTGCAACCGCTTCGATGCCATCGATGCTCTGGCCCGTGAGTTGCTCTAATTCATAGTGGTTTGGCTTGATCAGAAAAGGCCGGGCCTCAATGGCCTGTTTGAGTAGTTCGCCCTGCGCGTCGACGATTGCTTTGCCACCGCTGGATTGCACTCGCTCCACCAGATCTGCGTAGAGATCAGTGGGCAGGCTGGGTTGGATCGAGCCAGTAATTACAGCATAGCCATGATTGGTATTGGCCACAAACGAGCGCGTCAATTGCGCAAGAACCTCGTCGGGAATGGCGGGACCAATCCCGCTGATTTCATATTGCGAAGCGGTATGGTGCACGAGTGCCGTGCCATTGATGCGTGTCTCCCCCGTGACCTGTTCGACGGTCAGCATGTCTACCTGTTCGCGCAGCAAATCCTCGAGAAAACTGCCAATTTTTCCCGCCAATACTACAAAACTGTGTGCCGGTACGTTGAGTCGATGCAGTGCACGCGCCACATTGATGCCATTACCACCCGGGTCGAAGCGTGTTGCAGTGGCGTGCATTTTTTGGTCCGAGACGAGGTCTTCCACCTCGTACGTCATATCGACCGCAGGATTGAGGGTCAGGATGGTGATTGGCAACGGGGCTGAGTTCATGTCCAACCTATTTTAATGGGCGCGTAGAAACTCTTTCATGTTCCTATAGTGCTTTCAAGTCTACTTGATTTGAGCGTTATCGCGCAGCGATCTGCAGATTTAAGGAAGCTCTGATCAATTCGTAACACAGCATCTTGCAGCGCAAAATCGCCCACTTCTGCGTTGTGGGTCTTCGCAATAGCCCGCTATTACGTGCGATCTGTGCCTTGAACTGGACGATTTTTCACTACAATCTGCTCGCACCAGATTGAATCAGAGCTCCCTTGCTCCCTCAAAAAAAAACGAAGCAAAATAAAAGGGGCGCCATGTTCGCAGGGCGGGCAAAGAGGGGGAAAGCCTGACGACTGGTCAGGCTGCGCCCGGCATCGCTGAAAAGAATGACATTGGAGCTTTACAAATGGCATTACTATGAAAGCTGGGCTATTCCATATCGAACAGTTCGTCAGCCCCTAGATCTAGGGATGGATCAGCGCAGGGCATCGTGAAAAATTGGAGCTTTGCTCGACTGTCACACAACGCTATGACCACGCGCGTTGATCGCGATAGATTGGAGGAATTTTTATCTGCATGGGGTTAGGAGCGTTTGTCACTGCTTAGCCAGAGCCCTGTCCGAAGAGCGCATCAATACAAGCGTAGATCGATAGGAGATAGTGGATTTGCAGAAGAATGATTTTATTGCGGCACTGCCCTCCCTCGCGGCATTTCGGGATTTGAGCAAACCCGAGCTATTCACTCCGCTGCCGGATGATTGGTGCGTGTTTTGTTGCGATGTGGCGAATTCTACCCGCGCAATCGAACAAGGTCGCTACAAAGTTGTCAATATGGTAGGCGCTGCATGCATTATGGCTGCGATCAATGCCTCGCCAATGGCGGAAATTGCTTATGTCTTTGGGGGCGATGGAGCCACGTTGGCGGTACCTTCTGCCGTAGCCAGCGATGTGGAGCAGGCTCTGGCACGCACGAAATATTTTGCGGAAACGGCTTTTCATCTCGAGCTCAGGGTGGGGGCTGTGCCGGTGCAGGAGTTACGTCGGCGTGGAGCAGAGGTGCGGATTGCCATGCTGGAATTGAGCCCGGGTAACCGCGTTGCGTTATTTGCGGGCGGTGGCGTGCAACTGACTGATCGTTTGATCAAGCACGATAAGACGGGACGTTGGTTGATTGCTGTTGAATCTGAATGGCCGGAACTGTCGGGGTTGTCCTGTCGTTGGGAGCCGCTCGCTGCCCGCCAGGGCACAATGCTGTGTCTGCTCATCAGCGCCACTTCCAGTGTGATGTCTGAACGCGCCGAAGTTTATGCCGGATTGCTCAAGGACATCGAATCGATATTAGCACCGCATCTGGAGCAAGCCCGGCCTGTGCGTGCAGATAATATGCGTTTTCGATGGCCCCCGCGGGGGTTGAGCCTGGAGCTCGAAGCCACCTGTGGAACACATCCGCGCTGGACACAGCGTCTGCAACTCTATGCATCGAGCTTTTTTCAGCTATTGGCTGAACGCTACGACAAACAGATCGGTGCGTATAATGCGCCAATCTATCGTCACGAACTCAGAACAAATTCCGACTACCGGCGCTATGACGACGTGCTGCGCATGGTGATCGATGTGACACCGCAACAGCAACTGCGTATTGAATCCGTGCTAAAGGCGGCCTATTCGCGCGCCGAAATTATCTATGGAACTCATAGCTCGCGCGCTGCGATGATGACTTGCCTGTTATTTAGTCTCGAAACGTCCCGGCATTTGCATTTTGTTGACGGTACAGAGGGTGGATTTACCTACGCAGCCCGGGCGATGAAAGCGCAGGCGGGGCAACGACACTCAATCGCTGTCTCAACTGTATAGCATGTATTTTTATAACTACTCTGTCAGTGGACAATTGGGTACTGACGGATTCCAGGGGCAATCTGAGCAGTGACTTCACTTTTTGGCACCTCGCTGAGTCGCGACGATTTTTTTAAGCAAGTACATCGTCTAGCTTAACAGGCTGTTGAAAAACTCTCAGATGAGTGCGAGACAAGGCAAAGTCTGGAGAAAAAGCGCAGTTTACACGCAGTAAATGAGCATTTTGAGCCACAATTAACGCTGGATCGTGCCAGCTGA
>JANTGD010000309.1 GCA_024763135.1 Thiotrichales bacterium
TGAATCGGAAAAACTCGTGGTCACCTTATTGGTGATGAGAGGTTTTTCTGATTTGCCAGGTGCACCAAGAGCTTGCGTGGACTTTTGTGATCCAACTTAGGTTTTTAGGTTCAGGGAAGCTCTGATTAATGCAGGCGCGAGCAGAGTGTGGTGAAAAATCGTCCGGTTCAAGGCGCGGATCGCAGGTAATCGCTGGCTATTGCGAAGATCCGCAACACAGAAGAGGGCGATTTAGCGCCGCAAGATGCCGTGTTACGAGTTGATCAGAGCGTCCTCAGGTGATCATAGTCAGCCAAGAGTTGGCAACCAAGCCGTCTGACTCTACAGACTCGGAAGTCGCTATTGACGTAGATAGGCAACAGGCTGAGGCTGTAGCACGATTTCATCCATGGCGACGATCAACTCGCTGAGCCAATGGCTGCCTTGCGGGCTTTCGGCCAGCGCCACTGCGATATAGCGATGCCCCTCATGCTCTACAATCGCACTGTCTGCATGGAATTGTTTCCAGGTGCCTGACTTGCGGTAGATCACGGCTTCGGGGGCTGCTTTTTTCAGGCCTTTGACAAACTTGTGCGCAATACCTGGTTGGCCCAGGATAGCCTTCATTTCCTTGGCCAGTTCAGGCTTGAGCAGCTGTCCGTTTTCCATGAGGTAATACAGACGGGCCGCTTGTATGGCGGTAGCGCCATGGGAGAGATGATGCAGTGGATCGCGCTTCCAGGCGACACCCCGGCCGTATTCCTTACCGACCCACAAGCCACCGTTCATGGCTTTGCAGTAGAGTTGGTACTTGGATGATTGCAACAGCTCAGCGAGATACTCCTTACCTACGCGATGAAGCATCTCGGTTGCCGCGCTGTTGGATGAGTAACGGATCATTTGCGTGAGCAGGCGACGGTTTTCTTCGTTTAGCGCCATTTCACCATTTTGTATCCGTTCGAAAGCACCGAATAAGATCGCAATCTTTGGCAGGCTTGCGGCGTACACCATGTGGTCGCCATTGAGTGCGGCAATGCGTGGATGCTTGATATCAGTGATGTCGATCAGCGCAATATTGAGCTGCTTGTGTTTGACTGCTTGTGTCAGGCCCAGCTCAGCGACGCGGCGTTCCAGTTGTTGCTGGAGATACGGATCGATGCGCTCGCTGGTGATTTCGATGTCAGGATTGGCCTGAAGGGGTGATAGATTTAGACAGAGTATGAAAGCTGAAAAATAACGCAGTACGGATTTAAGCAAGATGACAATGCCCCAATAATTAAAATTTATGGACCCGTTCGATGCAATCTGAGACCGACCCTTCCCCAGTGGAAGATCAACAAGCCCGTAGAAAAACTCCGGCAATTCTGCAGTCAAGTCTGCTTTTTGTCAATTTCTTCTTGATAATCACTGCCTTGTATCAGATGAAGCCTGCGAGTCGTTCGCAGATTCTGGAAGTGTTACGGGCCGATAACCTGCCGTATGTGTGGATTGGCTCGGCGCTGGCGATCTTTATTTTCATCAATATCTACAACCGGATACTGCGCCGTGTTAGTCGCGTTCGGGTGGTGCTGGGTTCGGCGCTTCTGGTAATGGTTTGTCTGGTGGCGTTTCGTTTTGCACTCATGGGGCATGGACCGGTAGCGTCGGTGTTGTTCTACGTGTTTGTCGATTTGGTTGGTGTAACCCTGGTCGAGCAATTTTGGAGTCTGGCCAACAGCATTTATAGCACGAAAGATGGCAAAAACTGGTACGGCATGGTCGGGACTGGGGGGCTGATCGGAGGTATGACCGGCAGTGCGCTGGGCGCATATTTAATCCACTACACGCCACTACAAACACCGGATCTGTTGCTCGTTGCAGCGTTTATTGTCGGTTTGATTTTTGCCATTACGTTGTGGATGCACCACCTGCAGCTGTATGGCGATCTCAAACAATCCTCACCGATTACCCATACGAGCTGGCCGTATCAAAACGGCCGACAGCATCGGAATTATTTATTGCTGATCGCCGCGGCGCTGTTGATGGCTCAACTGATCTCCCCGCTGGTCGAATTTCAGTTTATGAAAATTGTGGAAACCAGTTTTCCCGAACGCGAGGTCCGCACCGCGACCCTGTCGTTATTTTTTTCGGTACTCAGCGGATTCTCCATCTTTGTAAACCTGCTGGTTACACCGATCGTTCTCAAGCGTTTGGGCGTCCTTGCGGGCTTGTTGATACAACCCTTTTTACTGGCCGTGTCGGCGGGCGTATTCAATCTCTACGGGGGATTTTTGGCAGGCGCCGCAATGAAAATCGCCGATCGCGGATTATCCTATTCAATTACGCGGGCTTCGAAAGAGCTGTTGTATATTCCAGTCGATAAGCTGGTGATGTATCAGGCCAAGGCTTGGATCGATATGTTTGGTTATCGAACCTTTAAAATTGTCGGTGCGGTGACCATCCTCGTGCTGACCCAATGGACAAACCTCGCCACCAATGGTTTCAATCTCAATGGTGTCATTATATTGTCGAGTGCTGTTTGGATTGGCCTTTTGGTTGTACTGTCACGACGCTATCAAGCGCTGGATTCAGACAGAAGCCTGCCAGTACAGGGACAATCGAAAAGCTGAGATCGACGCCGGGCAACACGCACCGCCAACAAAAGACTGCGTTATCTGTTCTTTTTTTCTTCGCGAGTCGGATGGCCGATAAACCACAGTGCAATACCGAAAAAAATCGCCTGCAAGGCTGGCAGTAACCACAGAGAATTGAGGCGCCCTTTGATGACGCCATAGATCAACAATGCCGCAATCACCAGCAATACTTGCCCAAGAACCCGCAATATCTTCATCAACTGCGGCCCCTTGATCGAATTGACAAAATCCCACAATCCCAGGAATTCAAGTAACAACCGGGTTGGCCCAGGCAGCCATACTGCCAGCACAACCGCTATTACAAACAGCGAACTTATAACATAGATTAAAGTGTACACGCGGAAATACCCTCAGCCGTTCCAACAGGCCGTTGTAAATTCAGCAACAAATTGATTGTGTTCAGGAAATCAGGAGCATCCGGCCTGTGCTGATATGTGGTTCCACGAGCCAATGGTATCACCATCATCCACACGGCGCGCCTTGACCTCACGCAGGCCAGATACTCTGAACATGATCGATTTTATTGCCGGATTAAGAATACCCAAGTACCAAACAGACGCCTGTGTGGCGTCCAATCAATCGCCCGGTGCCCGTCGACAGCAAGTGCACCAGCACCCACGCAGCATAGCGGTTCAAAAAATAACTGGCATTGACATATATAGAAGGAAGCTCAGATCAATACGTAACATGGCAGACTGCGGCGTAATATCGCCCACTTCTGCGTTGCGGATCTTCGCAATAGCCCGCTATGACCTGCGATCCGCGCCTTGCTGTGGACGATTTTTCACCACAATCTGCTCGCACCGGTCGTCCGCCGATTGATGCAGTTCCTATCGTCACTACCTCCTACGGTCTCCCATCAGATTTGTAGTGCCATAAGGAAAGCTTTGTTGTGTCTATCTAATTGATTGTGAGAATTATTTTGTCTTTGTGTTCTGAAAATGGGCTAAGGATATAGATCCTTCGTCGGATTTCATGGGGACGCTGAACTTGATAATTTTACTCCTGAATCCTTTCAGCCTAGACAAATCACTTGTGCGCGAAACAGACGCGTCAGTGCGGTGTGCATGGTGAAACCGGAGAACTCGTGGTCAGCTTATTGGTGATGAGAGATTCGCCTGTTTCCCCTGGAGCGCCAAGGACTTGCATGGACTCTCGTCAGCCAAGTGATTTTTCTAGGTTCAATCGGCGTGCAGATCAAACGCCTTGCAAAAAGGCTCAGCCTGGAGGTGAGAACATGAACGGACTGTTTACCTATCACGTACCGCATATGACGCCCCGTCGTCATGCAGGTTCAGCGCCAGCGGCACCTCGCACAGCGTCCTGTGATGGGCCTCAATCGCCCCGGGGGCAGTCGGGGTTACCCGGTAATGACGCGATCATTGCGTTGCTCAACGCGTTGCTGGCAAGACTCGGCGGTGGCCGCGGGGACGACGGGGAACGCGCAGAGCCCCCGGCTCCTAATCACACGATGCCTTCCAAACCACCGATTGCAACAACACTTGCTCTTGGCGAAGAGGATGGTGGACAACCCCCGCTACCCAATCCACAGCCGCCGCACCCCCCGGTCATTGGCCCACCAGATGTTACAACCCTGGCGTTAGGAGAAGAGGATAGTCTTGCACCCCCGGTTAAGCCTCCGGTAATTGAACCTCCGGTCCATCCAAAGCCGCCAATCTACACGACAATGGCCCTGGGAGAAGAAGACGGAGGCCAGTGGCCCTTCTAGTACCTCGTCCAGCTTAAAATGACGGTCGCAGTTGTCCTGTCTGCATGCCTGGGTAGGCGCACTTCGCAGGGAATGGTTGTTCCCTTCGCAAGGAGTGCAACACCGCCAGGCATGCAGACAGGACAACCCTTCGGGCGATTCTGTGATGCTACGCCTCGGTGTTGCAGTGCTTGCCAAGGACGCTG
>JANTGD010000310.1 GCA_024763135.1 Thiotrichales bacterium
TGCCATCATAGAACTTGAATCTGACCTTGCCCTGGTTGGTGATCGCAGAGATCATGTTGATCGATGCTCGCTTGGCATTCAGCCGGATGACTGGCGTCTTGCCTTTCGGGGCGTAGCCGTGTTCATGCTGCGAGTCGTTGCGCAAAGCTGTTTCGTCGCCCCAGTAGATTTCCGCGTCTTCTGCCTTGGCCTTGGCTTGAATCTGTGGATAGTCTTCATCCAGCCATTTCTGAACACGTGTCGGTTGCTGTTCGTAGGTGCGTTTCACCGGTTTTTGGGGTGTCATGCCCCAGCGCTTCAGGTAGCGCCCCACCGTACGAATGGGCAAGTCGATGTCACATTCGAGCTTGATGAGTTCTTTCACCGATTTGCGTGTCCACAAGGCGTACGGGAGCTTCAATTGATCCTGGCTCTTGTCGATCAGCAGTTTTTGAATCCGTTTCTCCTGCTCCGGACTGAGGCGCCGACAGGCGCCTTCGCGCCGGCCTCGAGTCCTCGACTTCAAGCCATTTGACCCTTGAGCCTGATAGGCTTTTATCCAACGACCTACCGTATCGGGGTGTACCCCGACTATTTCGGCGATTTCAGCGTACTTCATGCCTTTATTGCGCAGCTTCACCGATAGGCGCCGTTTTTCTTCCTGGGCTTCGGCAGATAATTTTCTTGCATCTATTTTTTCCATGACGCCATTATAGCAGTTCTATTTATCGGCCTGGTTAATAACCGGAAGACGCTCCCCTTAGCCCGGATGGAACGTAGCGGATTTCGGGAGCAATGAATCGAGTGGTCGCCGGTCGCACAGGGTTATTTTGCAGGTGATATTTTTGTAGCCCGGATGGAGCTTGCGTAATCCGGGAAAATCGGAGCTACGTTCAGTTCAACCCGGATTTCGCTGCGCTGCATCCAGGCTACTGCAGATCTATTTATCGGCCGGGTTAATACCTGCGATCCGCGCCTTGAACTGGACGATCTTTCACCACCCTCTGCTCGCGCCAGAATTAATCTGAGCTTCCTTAACAGGCTGTTAAGCTAGACGCTGTACGAGACATAAAACAGTAAAGGTCTATGGGTGCCGGCGTGACTTGTGTCTGAGTGTATGAAGATCCCGATGACTGGGGTTTTACGAGAAGTATGTTATGTCACAAAGAATTAACCGCTGCATAGGCCACTTGCGCTGTCTGCGTGATTACGGCTTGCGCATTCGTCTGCCGCGCTCGTGAATTTTTAACCAATCAAGCAAATCACTGAGAAAGAAATGCCGATTATCTTCATATTTAAAGTGTCGGACCGTATTGTGCTCTTTCTCAAGATATCGATGCGCAACCTCAAGAAACATCTTCGGCATGATTTCATTGATCGGTAACGGGCTCACCAAAAGGCGCAACGCTTGTCGGAATAATAATGCAAACCGATGCCCATGCTCTCCTTCTCTTCCCGAAAAGTCTCGCAATTGCGCTTCATAAGGCTTGAATAGCTGAAAATATTGCTCCAAGCCGGTGTCTTTATGTACCGGGCGATCGTTTGTCATCTGAGCAGGCTAGCGATGCTCTTTCAATGGCCGTTGATGCGCATATTTGAGGAGCTTTAAAATTTCCATGGTGCTTGCCAGCTCCAGCGCATTAAATCCATCCAGGGATACCGGCGTGATATCGACGTTACGCGCAAGAAGGAATTCAACCCAGGACAATTTACCAGCAGAAGCAGCATACATCAGTACGGTGGCGCCATTGGCGTTGCTATGGTTGAGATCAATTCCGTTATCCAGCAATAATTGCGCGATTTTGAAACTATCCGCAACACAGGCAGCCCACAGCGCATTGGTTCCATCCATATTTGTGGCATGGATATCAACCCCATTTTGTAAGAGATCCTCAACGATGTCTTCACGGCCTTCCCGTGCGGCGCGGATCAATGCGGTATCTGCATAGCGCCCAGGACGATCGAGTGCGTCCGGATCAAACCCGGAAGCCTCCATCCATGCACTGGTTTTTGTATCTATCATATCACATCACCCAGACTAGACTTTTGATGAATAGAAACTAACTACTCAGTGAGCTGTCGAAAAACTGAAGTAACTGTTCAGATTGCCTGTATCTTCTTCGAATCTTCGGTACACTGTGTTAACCACTTTTATCTCAACCGTTGAAAATGCGGCCGGTAAGTGCTTAACGATGAAACCCCGGCAAAAATACTTCGTGTAAAGGCAGTGTATCAACATTTCGAGTTGATTTTTACCATGGATTTGCGTTACTAAGACAATCTATCGCAATATCTCATTTAGCCAGACCTCCGGGTACTCAGACACGAGCATCACCATGCTATACCAAGCCGGCGTAACGACACGGATACCCAGAGTCCCGCTCGCAGAGTGTGCTTTGCGGATACGCTATCTTATCAACCCGGCAATCGCATCACTATCAGTAACTGGAAAACCCTAAATTGAGCAACCATTCCGCCCAGAGCGATGTAGTGATTGATTATCACATCGCTACCAAACATCATTTTGATCACTACGCCAAAGGACCGGAAACGATCGATTGGGATTCGCAACCCAATCCTTTCCGGCGGTTCGAAGGGGCGCCTGTCGTAGAATTACCTTTAATCGATACCGACGATGGCATTCCGTACAGCACCATGTATGACGAAAAACAAAGCCCGGCATCGCATCCCTGGAATCTTTCCACCCTATCTGCACTATTACTTTACGCCATGGGTCTTGCCGCATGGAAACAGTACGGCAGCTCACGCTGGTCGTTACGCTGCAATCCATCCAGCGGCAATCTCCACCCCACTGAAACCTACGTTTTAGTTCAGGGTTTTACAGCGTTAACGGACGGCCTGTATCACTATGAAGTTGAACATCACCAGCTCGAGCTACGCTGTGAATTTCAGAATAATCTACAAGACTCGCCACACGTATGGATAGGGTTCAGTTCAATTGACTGGCGTGAAGCGTGGAAATACGGAGAACGCGCGTATCGCTACTGCCAACTTGATGTAGGACACGCACAAGCTGCGCTCGCGCTCTGCGCTCGTACACTCGGCTACACGGCGAAAATGGTTTCAACACTGACGCAAGCAGAATTGCAGTCCATCCTGGGTTTGGATCGAAGCCAGGATTTTTTCACCAACGAACAAGAGTCAGCTGATTTACTACTTTATCTGTCACATGATCAAACTAACACTGATTCGCAAATAACCGATTTCATCCAGCTTACGCAAAAGGGCGTTTGGCATGGACATGCCAATCGGTTGGATCCAAGACATTTCTATCGCTGGCCAATCATCGACTCAGTCTCTAAAGCGGCAAACAAGCGGCAACCCACCCCGCCCACCAAGCTGCTCTCCCATCATTCTTATCCACCGCCAGCACCTGCCGCGGCCCATGCATTAAGCCAGCAAAGCGCCTGGCGACTGTTTCGTCAACGACGCTCCGCGCAAAGTTTTGATCCACGCGGCCGGTTGACTCAGCCTGACTTATACCGGCTATTGGACCGTATATTACCCAGACCATCCGTACCACCGTGGTCAAGCCTGGCAACAGCTCATTCCGTCCATTTGATTCTGTATCTCCATGCCGTTGATGGACTCACACCTGGTGTCTATCTATTTATTCGCAATCCCGAACACCTGGATGCGCTAAAGGCTGCTATGAAATCTGACTTTGCCTGGGAACCAGTCACAAGCCCGGATATTCCAACACATTTTTTATTCTTTCGTTTACTGACTGCCAATGCAAGACGCGCCGCAAAACAACTGAGCTGTCATCAGGATATTGCCAGCGACGGCATCGTGGCATTTTCCATGCTCGCTGAGTTTTTAAACCCAATACAAGCCGCAGCGTGGCACTATAATGACATTCACCAAGAAGCCGGGGCAATTGGTCAGATGCTTTACTTAGAAGCAGAAGCCATTGGACTGCGCGGTACGGGTATTGGCTGTTTTTTCGATGATCCTGTGCATCAGCTACTGGGACTGTCAACGCTGGATTGGCAATGCGTCTATCATTTTACTGTGGGATTACCGATTGTGGATACGCGACTGATTACGCTCCCACCTTACTAACACAGTTTCAGGGTTGAAGTACCGATATTTACTGAATTAGAGCGTTCCTTCTCCCTCGTGGAGAAGGACAGGACGAGGAAATGCATCCAATCAAACCATTCACGCTTAAAATCCCCTTACCTTAACCCTAAAAACCTCAGTTGGCACGATCCAGCGTTAATTGTGGCTCAAAATGCTCATTTACTGCGTGTAAACTGCGCTTTTTCTCCAGATTTTGCCCTGTCTCGCACTCACCTGAGCGTTTTTCAACAGCCTGTTAAGGCGCGTAGGTTGGGCAAAGGAGCCCCCGACTACCCGAAGATGCGCAAAGAAACCCCCAATCTTCGGACCCGCCCCCAGATCCCCGAAAAACACGTGGCGACGTGCCCAATATAAACGCTTGTTTTACATCACACTGAAGCTATACTCCATTACATCGTCACTCACCGTACCCAACGAAAGACGAT
>JANTGD010000311.1 GCA_024763135.1 Thiotrichales bacterium
GCTCGACATGGAACAACCATGGCTTCGCAACAATGCCTTGTTCTGAACGCGTGGGTTTGCGCTGATATAGACAGTTTGGACTTGTCGGTGTACTAGCACGGTCTCTCGAACTGGGCTTTTACCTGCGCGACCTTAGATCTGGTGTAGCAGCCTTCTACATGGTCATTGACCAGTCCCATGGCTTGCATAAAAGCGTAAGCGGTGGTTGGTCCGACAAACTTCCAGCCTTTCTTTTTCAAATCCTTGGACAGAGCATTCGACTCCGGTGAGGTGGAGCGTGTTTGGGGTGAAGGCGTGTTTTGGGGCTCAAAACGCCAGACATAGGCCGCTAATGAACCTTCCTTGTCTACCAACTCACGTGCGCGTTGAGCGTTGTTGATCACCGCTTCAATTTTACCTCGGTGGCGGACTATTCCCGCGTTTTGCAATAGAGCTTCGACCTCCCGGTCAGTGAACTCTGCAATGCGATGGAAGTCGAATTGATGAAAAGCGGCGCGGAAATTGTCTCGTTTGGAGAGAATCGTGCGCCAGCTCAAACCAGCCTGGAATCCTTCCAGACACAGCTTCTCGAACAGGCGGTAGTCGTCAGTGACCGGATAGCCCCATTCGTGATCGTGATAATCCATGTATTCTGCTGTGGCGGCGCACCATGGGCAGCGCGGTTTGCCATCGGGTCCCACGATTGTTTTAGACATTGATTATCTTCATAAGCACTTAACAGTTAAGGAAGCCCTGATTCATTCTGGCGCGAGCAGATTGTGGTGAAAAATCGTCGAGTTCAAGGCGCGAATCGCAGGTAATAGCACGCTATTGCGCAGATCCGCAACGCACAAGTGGGCGATTTTGCCACCGCAAGATGCCGTGTTGCGAATTGATCAGAGCTACCTTAGTTCATCGGTAGGAGGCGAAACCCCGAATTTGCGGGCGCCTGGGTGACCGCCTGAAAAGATCCGCTTTGCCGAACATCAGCGTAAAAAATATCCTGCTGCTGTTGATCGTGCACTATGCTCAGCGCGAACTGTGGCGCCCAACCAAAGGCAGTAATCAGTTCCACCTGGTTTAAATTGGCGAGTGAGCCAGGGCGTGAGGTGAGGGTGAAATTTTCCGTTTCATAAGCGTTGATGCGGGAATTGACAGAATAGGCATATCCAAACTGATCGGCAGTCAGATTATCCGCCATCAGCAGATAGTCAGAGCGGTCATCGTCGAAGGCAAGACTATCGATTACTCTGCCAACCAATGCGGTATTTTTCCATTCTCTGCTCATATCACCCGTGGCCATGCTGCGTAATTCCACTTTGCCAACAGGGTCTGATGCAGGGCTGCGAAATAGCAGCACTCGATCGTTTTTAGCTGGGGTGGCCATTAGGCTTGAGAGCCCCAGGTTCAAGTCCGACTCCGCGATCAATATCGGGTCACTGCCCCCCTGTTTATTGACTGAAAAAATTTCTTCGTGATCAGGCGTGTTTCGCTGGACCAACACATAGTTTTCGGTTGCTCCCAGAATCATCAGTATGCTGGGTGATGTGGCGGACCAGTCCGCAATGATCGTGTCCGTCCCACTGCCATCAGTAGCGCGTTTGACAAGGGTCTGGATAGGCGGGTTGATCCAATAGAGATTGTCAGGATCCAGCACCAGGCTGTGCCCAGGGCTGAGCGATGCATCCGTGACCTGGCTCAACTGATTGTCGGCTGTGCGTAAACGATAGATCCCGGAGGCGGCTCCCGTTGCAAGCAGGTATTCATAATCCAGTTGGCTCCCGATGTGCTCATAGGTTGCATTGGGTGCATTCGGGATTGCTTCCGAGGTGCTCAGGTCATTGCTGTAACGTTTAAGGATCGTGTTTTCGGTGGCAAGCCAGCCGGCCGGTTTTCCCTGATCGTTGTCTAGTTCAGTTACGATGCTGAGGTTGCTCGGAACCGTCAGAGGCGGGGTTTCACTGCTCATATTGAGTTGTACCAGGTGCCGTTTATCGTCACCACTGCCACAGCTGCCGTCGTTCCCGGCGTTGGCATAAATGAGCCAGCCTTCCGTGGGTGTTGCGGGATCCCAATGGTGGAACAGAGAAAGCGCGCCCGATGGATCTCCTGAAGGTGGGCAATAGGCTGGTTCACTCGATATTTGTACCGCAGTCGCAGGAGTCTCCGCGAGAGAGAGGCGGTAGAGTTTCCCTTGCTTGGCGAAAACAACGCTATCGCTATCGAGATTCCGTAATTGTTTGTTGACCAGGTCGAGATCGGCTCGCATAAGGACTTCTGCGGTATCCGTGGTTTCTGCGATTTTTTCGGGAGTCGTGGGTGCGGCGCTGGTAAAGCGGTAGAGATCGCCGCTTTTACCATTAGTCAGGATTTGGCTAAAAGCAAAATGCTTGAGGTCGGATGCCCCCGTGCCGGCTGTGCTCCCGGTATCGCTTCCCGATGAGCTGTCGTCCGAGCCGCCCGGGGCACTTGTTCCGGTTGAACTCGAACTCGTTGACGATCCAGAGGATGTGGTATCACTCGAACTGGTGGCCGGCGTGGTGCTGCCGCTGTCTCCCTGTACGGCGGTCGAGGGGGTGCTCGCCGATGTGCTGGAGTTGCTGCAACCCCCGATGGCGAGCAGGACAGTGCCCAACAGCAAGACTGAAATGGTGGATGAGCGTCGTACAACTCGGTACATGATTTGTTACCCCTTAGCTTCGTATTGATTTTATCTACCCTTAGCATAGGCAGTTTTTGGTCAAGCGCTGCGTGAATTCGTGCGTTGAGCGACTGTACAGATGCGCCCATCCTGCACACGAAGTGCCTTGTTCTTGGCCAAAACCCAGATACGCTGAGTGGTTATATCAGTGACAGAAACGCCTGTAACTACTCGGCTAACCCCAAAAATGCGCCAGCGCTGCGTTAAAAAATGCTCATTGACGTTTTTTAACTCGGATTTCTGGCCTTGATCTGACCTATTTCATGGGCAATCTGAGCAGTTCCAAACACCTTTTATCAGAAATACGAGCGAGTTTAAGTCGGTTGGAAGCCTCAGGTTTGTGAAGCGATTCACAAAAAGGCGGTTGCACGAGGGCATTTGCAGCGTCGTTTGCATCCTTGCAAGTACGCTGCTGGCTGGGACTTACCTTATTTCCCGCACGGCCCGTTAGAGGTTGAGATAAGCCGCGACGAAGTCTGCGTCTTTGTCACCCCGACCGGAGAGATTGACCAGGATGGTTTTTTCCGCTGGCAGCGCTTTGGCGATCTTCATAGCATGCGCAACGGCATGGGCGCTCTCGAGTGCAGGGATAATACCTTCCATGCGGGAGAGCGTCATAAACGCGTCCACGCATTCTTTGTCGGAAATCGTGACATACTGAACGCGCCCGATATCTTTCAGATAGCAGTGCTGCGGCCCCACACCAGGATAATCCAGTCCCGAGGCAATCGAATAGACCGGCAGTGGGTTGCCTGCTTCATCCTGCAAGTTATAGCACTTAAAACCATGGATAGCGCCCTTGCTACCGAGCGTCAAGGTGGCGGCGTGCTCTGACGTATTCAAGCCTTTTCCGGAAGGTTCTACGCCGATCATTTGCACGTCTTCGTCGGGTAAAAATGCGGTGAACAGCCCGATGGCATTCGAGCCGCCACCGACACAGGCCATGACGATGTCCGGCAGCTTTTGCTGTTTGGCGATAAACTGCTCGCGCGCTTCCCTGCCAACAATGCTTTGAAAATCACGCACCATTTTAGGAAAGGGATGAGGTCCGACCACCGAGCCAATCGCGTAAAAAAAGTTGACCGGGTCTTTTAAATACGCTTCAAAGGCGCTGTCAACGGCATCTTTGAGTGTGCGTGTACCGCGTGTAACGGGTACCAGCTTGCAACCCAGGATTTTCATTTTGGTGACATTGGGGTGCTCTTTTTCAATATCGATTTGCCCCATGTGGATTTCGCATTCAATACCCACGAGTGCGCAGGCGGTCGCCAAAGCAACGCCGTGTTGGCCTGCGCCCGTTTCCGCGAGCACTTTGGTTTTTCCCATGTGTTTAGCCAGCAGTGCTTCGCCCAGGCAGTGATTGATTTTGTGTGCGCCGGTGTGATTGAGGTCCTCGCGTTTGAGAAAAATGCGCGCACCGCCGAGCTCTTCAGATAACCGTCGCGCATAAAAAATAGGACTGGGCCGGCCTACATAGTCTGCATAGAGTTCATTGAGTTCATTTTGAAACGTGGTGGATTGGCGCACTGTTTCATAGGCGGCATCGATGTCGTCCATGACGGCTTTGAGTTCGGGGGGAATAACTTGCCCGCCATATTCGCCAAAAAAGCCTTCGCTGTCCGGCATGGGTAGAAATTGATATGACATGGTCGATCTCCAAAAAGCGTGTAAAAAATATCGGTCGGTCCTAGTACACCGACAAGTCCAAACTGTCTATATCAGCGCAAACCCACGCGTTCAGAACAAGGCATTGTTGCGAAGCCATGGTTGTTCCATGTCGAG
>JANTGD010000312.1 GCA_024763135.1 Thiotrichales bacterium
CTTGCCAAGGACGCGGCCATTGCCTGCGCACTGCGCCTTGATGCGCAGCATCACAAAAGCGCTGAGTCCGTCATTTTAAACTGGACGAGGTACTAGTGGGCCGTACGGTAAATAAGGTAAGGCCCAGCGCCCCGCAAATGGTCCAAGACAAGGCGCTCTGCGCCGGGAATGGCCCGGTCCTTTCCAAGCAGTGCAACGCTTTATTGGGCCATTTGCGGGGCTCCCGAAGGGCCAGCCCACCAGCTCCTCTATCCATTCGGGTTTATGGAGCAGGGTTTTCAAGAACCGCAGTGTATAAGGCAACTCAGCGGATCGCAAAAAAACCATCCGTGACAACTGATTTGACGACTCGCTGTGTCGTTTCAGCCGTACACGACTGAATCGAGCGAACCAGTGCGTAAAGGCGTCTGCCAGCGGGCCGTTCAATAATAAATAGCCGTCTTGGAGACTGTCCGAGAAATGACCTGCTGCTGAAAATCCTTATGGCCCCTATGCTCGGACAGGCTCCTAGTACACCGTTTGCAGATCAGCGCGTGGATCATATTTAAATACCGAACGCATCTGTTCGTACAACGCTTCTTCTTCAATCGTACCCGGCTTGGGGGTGTGTATTTCGAGTTTTACAAAAAAATCTCCCGGGGTCTTCCCCGGCATGCCTCGACCGCGCAGTCGCATGCGTTTGCCGCTATTCGAGCCCGCTGGGATTTTAAGTTGCACCTTGCCGCCTAAGGTCGGCACGGTAATCGTTGCACCTAATGCTGCCTCCCAGGGCGCAATGGGCACGGTCATTTCAATATCCTGGCCGTTGAGCCGATAGCCCGGCTCTTCTCGTATATGAACTTCAATGAGTAAATCGCCATCGGGTGCCTGCCCGGTTCCTGGTTCACCCTGCCCGCTCAGACGGATCTTCTGCCCTTCCTTCACTCCCTTCGGGATTTTGACCTTGAGCATTTTACCCTTGCCAGTTCGAACACTTACCTCATCCCCCCGGTACACCTGCGCCAGAGACACTGTAATCGTTGCTCGGCTGTCTGCACCGCGACGCGCATGAAATCCATGCTGCCGTCCAGCTCTCCCGCCGGGACGGCCACTGAATCCACCACCGCCGAATACAGATTCGAAAAACTCTGAAAAGCCGCGCCCGAAATCGGCTTCGCCGGAGCCGCCGAAACCTGTGTTTGCATCCCAGCCCGGCGGAGCGCGGAAATCCTGGCCGGCTTTCCAGTTTGCCCCCAGCTGATTGTAAGCCGCGCGTTTTTCTTCATCCTTGAGTACTTCGTAGGCTTCGCCCACTTCTTTGAAGCGTTGCTCGGCGTCTGCCTCTTTACTCACATCCGGATGATATTTGCGCGCCAACCTGCGATAGGCTTTTTTTATTTCATCCTGGCTCGCATCTCGGGCGACACCTAACACTTTGTAGTAATCCACATACTTCATTCACAGCCCTCTTGTTCCAAGCTTTCTTTTCATGCCCTCGCATAACGCTCACGAAATCCATCGGCACCGCTGCCTATACGGAATACGCAAGATGCTTACATAGGGGCAACATTCAAAGACTTCAAGCAATACGCTCGCCAGCACGTGATTTGCATCTCAATACCCAGGATGCCGGAACTGTTGCATCCAAGGACTACACCGCTGCGTAGTCACCAGGAGGCTGTCCCAAAAAGGCATCATGGCGAAGTCGTGCAGGTTCAGATGAGTGCTTAAACACACAGACGCGTCAGCATGCTGAAACTTTTATCCCCAGTGGACCATTTGTTTTTCGCTCAGCCTCGGCGGGGGAACAGTGTCGCTAGATTTCCCCAACATCCGTTTTTCAATTCAATCAATCTCCAAAGGAGGTCAATATGAAACCAGCACATAAAATGACCGGCATGGCCGTCGCTTCCATGGCTGCGGCTCTGTTATTAAGTGGTTGTCAAACCACTGGCAGCATGACCGGGTCGGGTTATGGGGGCGCAACGCAAGCCAAAGTTCATTGCATGGGTATCAATGCTTGCAAAGGGCAGTCAGCTTGTAATACCGCCAATAATGCCTGTAAGGGGCAAAACGCCTGTAAAGGCCAGGGCTGGTTGCCCATGACAAAGGATGAATGTACCGCCAAGGGTGGCACGGTCGGGAGCTGAACGGCCTGTACGCATAAAAACCGCGCCTGGCTCCAGGCGCGGTTTTCGGGTTTCGGTGAACGCTGCATTCAAGGATACGCACAATGACAAGCGCAAAAACAAACGATCGTCCCTGGTTAGGTTATGGACTTGGACTGAGAAAAACTCATTACGCATCTATTTTAGCTGAGGAGCACACCGTCGACTGGTTTGAGTTACTCACTGAAAATTATCTGGTGCCCGGCGGTAAACCGCTTTATTACCTCGACCAAATCTCTGAACGCTACCCTACTGTGATGCATGGCGTTTCGCTGTCGATAGGGTCGGTCGACCCTCTGGATTGGGATTATCTGGCACAGGTTAAAACACTTGCAGAACGTACCGATGCACAGTGGATCTCAGACCACTTATGCTGGACCGGAGTCGGTGGCATCAATGCACACGATCTACTGCCACTACCCTACACCGAGGAAGCGTTAGAACATGTTGCGCAACGCGTCCGGCAAGTACAGGATTTTCTCGGTCAGCGTATCCTGCTGGAAAATCCGTCTACCTACATCGAATTTAACCATTCGGCCCTGTGTGAGTGGGAGTTTCTGGCAGCCCTGAGTGAGTTGAGTGATTGTCTGCTGCTATTCGACGTGAATAATCTTTATGTCAATGCATTCAATCATGGATTTAATCCCATCGATTATCTAGATGCACTTCCTAAGGACCGGGTCTGGCAAATTCATTTAGCGGGCCATAGCGATTACGGGCATTACTTGATCGATACCCATGATCACGCAATTGCCGATCCAGTTTTCGCGCTGTATCAGGAAACCGTCAAACGCTTTGGTCCTGTGTCAGTTATGATCGAACGTGACGACAATATTCCGAGCTTTGAACAAATGTGCCAGGAACTCGATCATGTCAGAGAACTGACCCGGGAGGCCGCCTAATGTGTATTCAAGCGGCTTTATATAGCATGAGATGGGTCATAGTGGTTCCCCGTATTTCAACGCATAGAGCACAATATCGAGGTCGATTGAGCCTACCCTTTGTGCCTGTAACACTGGAGTGTTGACATGCCAGCCGGACCAAAGCTTGACGCACTACAAACGCAATTTATGAACTGGTTGCTTCACGCAACCCCTGACATTCAGACCCTAAGCCGGGAAACGACCAGCTGTGACAAGGAAACCCGCCTGAGAATTTATGCTAATGCCTACACCTCCCGACTGGTTGAAGCCTTGGCTGAAAATTATCCGGCAACTCATACCTTACTGGGCGACGACCGCTTTGCTTCGCTCAGTCGTGATTATATCCAAGCGTATCCATCTCACTTTTTCTCAATTCGCTACTTTGGGCATGCGCTGGCCGAGCACCTCAAGCATGCACCCGACTTTCGTTTTCAGCCGGTTTTACATGAAATGGCTAGTTTTGAATGGCTGCTTCGCAGCGCCTTCGATGCGCCAGATCAAGCCACGCTCCGCCTTGAGGAACTACAACAACTTAATCCGGCACTATGGCCCGAGCTTTTGCTCAAATCGACTCCTGCCACTTTCCGCCTGGCGCTGCATTTTAATGTACCCAATTTGTGGCTGGCCATTGACGCTAACGCCGAACCGATTGCCGCGGAGCGCTCAGAACAGACGGTGCAATGGATGATCTGGCGGCAAGATCAGCAAATATATTTTCGTTCTTTAGAGGCGCCTGAAGCCTGGTCAATTGATCGATTAATGGACGGTATTTTATTCTCGGAACTGTGCGAAGGGCTCTGTCGCTGGTACTCTGAGGCAACCGCTGCCCAAACTGCAGCACAATACCTAGCCAGTTGGTTGGAAGCCGGAATAATCGCTCAACCTGAGAAAATGGACGCGGAAAAGCCTGATGCCATTGATCCGCTAACAAAATAGATCTTGTCAGAAATTGATAGTCATGGTTGCAGTATTTCAAATACTCTCACTTTATCCTTTAACAGGTTGTGGAAAAACTCTCAGCTGGCACGATCCAGCGTTAATTGTGGCTCAAAATGCTCATGTACTGCGTGTAAACTGCGCGTTTTCTCCAGATTTTGCCTTGTCTCGCACTCACCTGAGAGTTTTTCAACAGCCTGTTAAGCGACATAGCAACTCTTGTCATGCTTGAAATATTGTTTCACCCGATCGGGTTTTTTCTGCAATATTCGCATGTGGCTGGTTGCTTTCTTTTTCAGTTTTTCTTTTGAGCCCGATGGCAGACCCGAGTGGTTGCCGGTCGCACAGGGTTATTTTGCAGGTGATATTTTTGTAGCCCGGATGGAGCTTGCGTAATCCGGGAAAATCGGAGCTGCGTTCAGTTCATCCCGGATTTCGCTGCGCTGCATCCAGG
>JANTGD010000313.1 GCA_024763135.1 Thiotrichales bacterium
GTAGCGTTTGCTTCGATTGGAATCGAGAACCGAGCGCCTGTCTATGCTTGGGGTTGGTACTGGAAATCCCTGTGCAGGGCAGGCTGGGTTACTCTTTGAGCGCCTCAATTAGCGCAATTATTCGCAGCAAGTCAGCACCCCCTCGCCGCATCTTCTATTGTCGGTCCATGTTTGAGCTGTGTTCGCGGGGTACTCGCCGATCCCTGAGCCATCACGTAACTGATTGAGTTTATGGTATGGGATGTTTGCAGGTTGTTCCGTGTATGGAGAGATGATGGGCCTGCATACCCGGGGGGAGCGACAGGTCGATGAGCTTGTGGAGCGAGATTACGGGGAATAAATTGCCCACGGTTCTCGTCTTACAGCTATGAAGTGATCGGATGAGACAGAGTGGAATGGCAGCAGATCCATCCAGCATTCGATAGCTCCTAAGCACAAGAGAAAACCGCCAATGATTTTACTTCTAAAACAACACAAGCTGCGCAAACAGTTCGAATCACTCCGGCCTCAGCTGTACCGGATCGCATGGTCGTGGTGCCATAACGCAGATTTGGCTGAGGATCTGGTCCAGGAAACTTACCTTCGCGCACTCGAAAAAGCGGCGCAACTCAAAGAAGTCGAAAAGCTCAAGCCCTGGCTGATGCGCATTATGAGTAATCTGCATACCGACTGTCTGCGGCGACGCCAGGAATTTGTCGATTTGCAGGACCTCGAACTCGAAGCGGAGAGTGCGGAACCCTGCGAACATACCGAACAACAAAACGCAATCCACAGGGTACGTTGTGCCGTTGCCAAACTGAATGAAGATCAACGCCAAGTGCTAACACTTGTGGATATCGGGGGATTTACCTATGCCGAAGTGGCCGAGGCGCTGGAATTACCGATCGGAACGGTAATGAGCCGGCTCTGCAGAGCGCGAAAACGGCTCAAGGGTTTACTTCAAAAACAGGTCCAGGAACGGCCAAAATTGAGGAGGGTCAAATGAATCGCAATCAGCATTGGGATTTATCTTCCGAGACGCTCAATGCGCTCGTGGATAATGAATATCCGGCTGCAGAAAAAGCCGAATTGATGCAAATGCTGCTGGATGATGAGGCCGCGTCAGCCGAGCTTTGCCGATTGCAACGGGTCAAGGAAATGGTCAAGACAGCCTATGAGCAGCCACCGGTTCCTCAGCCTAAGCAGGGGCGTGAAACGTCATCCAAACGCAATCGCGTGGTGGCTGCGGTATCGATGCTATTGGTGGGCGTGATGGCCTTTTTTTTACCTGGGTTATTTAATCAGCCTGCTACTGAGCGATTTGTCTTACTGGATCCAGACGGGCGGGGTGCGCATCCTGCGGTGGCGGAGGATCAGGAGGTACGCATTGTCTTTCATGTTGCGAGCACCACGCGGGCGCGTGGCGAAGATCTGCTTGGCGAAATTCAGGCACTTCTCGAAGACTATCGATCCCGAGGTGAAAAGCTGCGTGTCGAGGTCGTCGCCAATGGTGAGGGCCTGGATCTGTTACGTGAAAAGCTGTCCACCCAAAAACAGAAACTCTCAGAACTGGCGCAACAGTATCCCAATCTGACGTTTGTTGCATGCCTCAATACGGTCAAGCGTCTGCGTGTTGAGCAGGGTGTCATCGTCAAACTAGTGCCCGAAGCAGAGACGACGGCTTCTGGCGTTGCTTATGTCGTCAAACGGCAACAGGAGGGCTGGATATATATTCAAGTTTAACCGGGCCATGCACCCGAAACAGTGGGTCGTATTAACTTGCGATCCAGGAAAATAGAGCAGTCTCGCTTTATTTCGGCGAACCTTTAGCCGGGCGCGGAGTTAAAAAATTATCTCGCGTAAACAGTGTAAGAACTGTGCCGGCCACTACCATCAACCAAAGGAAACTCAAAACTATGACTCATCGTTTAACAATTTCATCTGCAGTCACGCTCTTTTTGTTTTTTGCTATGACGGCACTCGTGCAAGCAGCGCCCAGTGATTACGGAAAACAGAAGGTGGTTTATCACATCAATTATGACAATCCGAAAAAAGAGGCAGGTGCCTTACGCAATATCCAAAACCATATCAATGCCGTTGGCGCTGAGAATCTGGACCTTAAGGTCGTTTTGCACGGCAATGGTCTGGCGTTACTGCTCGAACCTGAAGCGCTTAGCCATACCAAAATGAAGCACGGTAATGCAACTGAGGACATGAAAGCAAAAGTTTCGGGCCTCAAAGATCAGGGGGTACGCTTTCAAGTCTGTGCCAATACCCTGCGGGGCAAGAAAATCAATTATGAACAGGATCTCTACGATGTCGATAAAGGCGACATTGTGCCCAGTGGTGTAGCGGAGTTGGCCAAATTACAGGCAAAGGGCTACACCTATATCAAACCCTGATTGCCAGTCGCATACAGCGCCATGGCGCTGTATGCCGCAGCATAGTTGGTAAGGACTTTCCTCAATGGGTGACATTCATCGTACCCCTCGATTCCCGCAGGCTTTGTCTGCGGGTTTTTTTTGCGCAGATGCTTTTTAGGTTTAAGGAAGCTCTGGTCAATTCGTAACACGGCACCTTACGGCGCAAAATCGCCTACTTCTGCGTTGCAGATCTGCGCAATAGCGAGCTATTACCTGCGATCCGCGCCTTGAACTGGACGGTTTTTTTACCACCATCTGCTCGCGCCAGAATGAATCAGAGCTTCCTTAACAGCCTAGATTGCGCTTCCCTGGCACCAGCGACATACTTTGCTAGTCGTCGGTTGAATGATAGGGTCGGCGTAGTAAAGCAAGGTAGATGCAATGGTCCGAGGTTATTTACGCTTGATGATGTTTGCTTTGGGGATGCTCGTGGGTTTACAAGTCCCCGGGTTTGTCAACCAGTACAAGCAACGCGTGGACGCCCATTTCCGGGAAGTGAGTCAAAACATCAGCGCCTTTCAGGATACGGCGGGGCGGTATTTTGGTGGTGATATGGATCAACTGATTACTTACTACGCGCGCAGTGGCGACAAAGTGTTTCGGGACGATGCGGAGAGTGTCGCTGCGATTTATTCGCGGTATCAGGCACTGCGAAAAGAACAAGATGCGATGCAAGCCCCGTGGTATCGAGTGGTGGTCCACATCCTGCTGCAGTACGATTCCGAGTTATTTAAAGAGGCCTTGCATCGGTATCGCTATGTCGTCGTATTAGATCCTGGCGCAATTGCCTGGGGTGTTTTTGCGGGCTTGGGCCTTGCAGTGAGCGTTGAGCTTTTGGCTTTGCTTGTGTGGGCTTCTGGGAGACGTGCGCGCGTAAAATTTCGGCAGCGCCGGTCTGCCGCTACTGCAAGCCATTCCGGTTGAAGGCTTGCAGTAACATCCCCTGAACATGTTGTCAGCAGATCGTAGCGTGTTCAGGCAGAAGGTCTTTGCTTGCGGATTAGTCGACGGCAAATTCGATGCGCTCGCTGAGTTTTTGCAGCCCAGCCTGTGCGCAGGCAGCATCCTTGTCACCGCCCGGGGCGCCACTGACGCCAACAGCGCCGAGGTTGAAGCCACCCGAGACTATTTTGATGCCTCCTTCCATTACGATCAGTCCATCGATGTGGTTGAGTTCTTGGCGAATATCTTCGCGTGATTTTTTAAAGGTACCGCTATCAGTCCAGGCCATGACGGTCATATTGGCTTTCCGTTCGGCAATTTCCAAGGTGAACCGGGAGGCCAGGTCGTCTCGTAATGAGGCACGCAGGATACCGTTTCTGTCGACTACGACGGCGCTGACGTGGTAACCCTTATCACGGCAGGCGAGTACCGTTTCCGAGGCAATATCGCGCGCCAGTTCCATGCCAATAGATTTGCTTGAGACAACATCCGCGGCATGGGCATGACTGGTCAATCCGATTGCGCACGCGAAAGCAATGGCGCAGGTTTTATATGACATTGTAGGTTTTCTCCATAGTGGTAGTGCTATTTTGTAATGACTCAGCTTAGCCCTGGAATGCTCCAGCTCTGCGTTCAGAAATGGTCATCTAGGCATCTAAATTCACATTGCTTGCCTTGATCTGACACTTCCCAGGGTAAGCTGAGTCGTTACGGTTCCGTACAACAACTCGCTGGGTAGTGACGCTATTTTCTGAGGGAGTGTTGATACGCTTTGAGTCCATCCCAGTCCTGGCGGGCTGCATAATCGGCCTGAATCAACCAGGTTTCTGCCGCCGCCCGGCTATGGCGGATATTGCTGGGTGACAGGCAGGCCTCGAGTTCGTCGATTTTCATTTGCGCCAGCTGCGTAAATTGAACAATACCGGCTTCAGCGAGAGCCGTAGCAAGTTTCGGTCCGATACCATTGATCAGGGTGAGATCGTCAGGGCCCTCAGTTGCCAATAAGGCCGGGGATTCGTTCGACTGACCGGGTTCGGGTTCGGGTTCGGGTTCGGGTTCGGGTTCGGGTTCGGGTTCGGGTTCGGGTTCGGGTTCGGGTTCGGGTT
>JANTGD010000314.1 GCA_024763135.1 Thiotrichales bacterium
TGTAGATACTGTCCATATCCACCGCGGAAATGACCGCTTTTTCTTCCACATTGGTAAACAGCGCAATCTTGCGGCGCTCATTTTCGGGCAGTGCCCGCGTACTGCGACACAGCAACAAATCGGGTTGAATACCAATAGAACGCAAATCGCGTACGGAATGCTGGGTGGGCTTGGTTTTGAGTTCGCCCGCTGCCTCAAGATAGGGCACCAGCGTCAGGTGAATAAACAGCGCTTTTTCGCGCCCTTCTTCAACCCCCATTTGACGGATCGCTTCGAGAAACGGCAAGGATTCGATGTCCCCCACGGTTCCGCCGATTTCCACCATGGCAATGTCGAACCCGTCGGCCCCGTCGCGCACGCGCTTTTTGATTTGATCCGTGATATGTGGAATCACCTGTACGGTACCGCCCAGATAGTCTCCCCGCCGTTCTTTGCGAATGACTTCTTCGTAGATCTGCCCCGTGGTGAAATTATTCTTACGCCCGGTTTTGCAATGCACGAACCGTTCATAGTGGCCTAAATCCAGGTCGGTTTCGGCACCATCTTCAGTTACAAAGACTTCCCCATGCTGAAAAGGGCTCATCGTGCCTGGATCCACATTGATATAGGGATCCAATTTCATCATGGTCACCGAAAGCCCACGCGCCTCCAGAATAGCGCCCAGCGAGGCCGCAGCAATGCCTTTTCCCAGGGAGGAAACCACCCCCCCGGTTACGAAGATGTACCGAGTCATTGGGAATACCGAGTCACAGGTCAAAAAAATTTGGCCGGACTATAACAAAACACACACTCGCTCACAATCCACGCGCCTCAAGAAACACCTTCATTTTCTTTTATTTTTCAGTAAATTAAGATGATTTTGTACGTGCAATATCGATGCTAGCGAGATCCCCGCCTGAGCAACATCCCCCCAGACCAACACCTCACCCCAGGAAACCCTAAACTTGGCGAGGTAATCTCAGGGTACGCCATGAGTCGTTCCAGAGATTTCACACAAAAAATCATTGCTGAATGAACAAAACATGAAACAAGATGAGAAAAGTCAATGACGCAATTGCCTGACCCGCCTATTTTGCGCCTACCCGACTGATTTATGAATCATCGGACTAGAGTTTTTACGGCTATTTAATCTCAACATTAATCAAGAGGAGCAGAGGGTATGATCGATGATGTCTTCGTGAACCTGTCGCGTTTCCAATTTGCGACAGTCGCGCTCTATCACTTTCTATTCGTGCCGCTGACGCTTGGCCTTACATGGATACTGGTCATTATGGAATCAGTCTATGTCATGACCGGTCGCGAAATCTACAAAGATATGACGCGGTTTTGGGGCAAGCTGTTTGGCATCAACTTCGCGTTGGGTGTCACCACCGGCCTGACTATGGAGTTCCAGTTCGGCACCAATTGGGCCTACTACTCACATTATGTGGGTGATGTTTTCGGGGCACCGCTCGCCATCGAAGGCCTGATGGCGTTTTTCCTGGAGTCGACCTTCGTGGGTATGTTTTTCCTGAGCTGGGATCGCCTCTCCAAACGCCAACATTTAGCGGTGACTTTCCTGACTGCCCTGGGTACCAACCTTTCGGCATTGTGGATCCTCGTTGCCAACGGCTGGATGCAGAATCCTGTGGGTTCGAGCTTTAGTTATGAAACCATGCGGATGGAAATGACGAGCTTTGCGGACGTGTTGTTCAACCCTGTCGCACAGGTGAAGTTCATCCATACCGTCTCTGCCGGTTATGTCACTGGGTCTATGTTCGTATTGGGCATCAGCGCCTACTACCTCCTCAAAGGGCGTGATCTGGAGTTTGCCAAACGCTCATTCTCAGTCGCTGCTGCTTTCGGGTTGGCCTCAATTCTTTCGGTCATCGTTCTGGGAGATGAAAGTGGTTACGAGATCGGCGACGTACAGAAAAACAAGCTCGCTACCATCGAAGCCGAATGGGAAACTGAACAAGCACCTGCGGCATTTACGCTGTTCGGCTTTCCTAGTAACTCCGCCATGGAAACGCAGGCCGCCATCAAAATTCCTTATCTACTAGGCATCATCGCTACCCGTTCCCTCGACGAGGAAGTCACCGGCCTCAAAGACATTATTGCGGCAAACGAAGATCGCATCCGCAATGGTATTGTTGCCTATGGCCTGATGACCAAGCTCAAAGCCGGCGAAGGCACCGAGGCCGATACGGAGCAATACGAGGCATTGAAAAAGGATCTGGGCTATGGTCTGCTCGTCAAGCGCTATGCACCCGATGTCGTCAGCGCGACCGAGGAGCAAATCAAACAAGCGGCTCAGGACACCATTCCACAGGTTGCGCCTGTCTTCTGGGCTTTCCGCATTATGGTTGCCGCGGGCTTTACCATGCTCGTGATTTTCACCCTCGCATTCTATTACAATGCGCGGCGCGTCATCGAGCAAAAACGCTGGCTGTTGCGGCTAGCATTGTGGGGTCTTCCCTTACCCTGGATTGCGATTGAAACTGGATGGTTTGTCGCCGAATATGGCCGTCAGCCCTGGGCAATCGGCGAAGTACTGCCCACGTTTATGGGAACATCAACACTCACTGCTACGGATATTATGATCAGTCTCGCAGGCTTTATCGGCTTCTATACGCTGCTTGCGATCATTGAGGTCTACCTGATGTTCAAGTTCGCGCGTTTGGGACCCAGCTCATTGCATACTGGCAAGTATCACTTTGAGCAAGGGGGCACTGGCTCCGCCTACTTGGCCACACAACCACAAAAACCCAATGAGTAAGGAGAAAAAATCATGATACTTGATTATGAAGTGCTGAAATTTATCTGGTGGATACTGGTCGGCGCCCTGCTCATTGGCTTTGCCATCACTGATGGGATGGACCTGGGTGTGGGTAATGTGCTGCCCTTTATTGCCAAAACCGATGAGGAACGCCGGGTTGTCATCAATACCGTTGGCCCTCACTGGGATGGCAACCAGGTCTGGCTGATCACAGCCGGTGGCGCGATTTTCGCAGCCTGGCCCATCGTCTATGCCACAGTATTTTCCGGGTTCTACTTTGCGATGATTTTGGTTTTGTTTGCGCTGTTCTTCCGTCCTGTCGGCTTCGACTACCGCAGCAAAATTGAAAACCCAACCTGGCGCAATACCTGGGATTGGGGCCTGTTCGTGGGTGGTTTCGTACCCTCTCTCGTCTTTGGTGTTGCATTTGGCAACCTGTTGCGCGGTGTCCCTTTCCAGTTCAATGATCTGTTGCAATCCACTTACACAGGGTCTTTCTTTGGACTGCTCAATCCCTTCGCCATCCTGGCAGGGCTGGTGAGCGTTGCGATGTTAACGATGCACGGGTCGATTTGGTTGCAGTTACGCACCGAGGACCTCATCGCCAATCGCGCTAAAGGCTTTGTGCAATGGTCGGGGCTGGCAACCGTGGCCACGTTCGTTCTGGCCGGAGTATGGATTGCCTTGGGCATCAAGGGTTACACGATAGTAGACCAGCCCTCTTTGGATGCAGCAGCCAATCCTTTGGGCAAGACGGTTGAACACACCGCAGGTGCCTGGATGCAAATCTATAAGGACATGCCGTGGACTATGATCTTTCCATTGCTGGGCATTGGATCCGCTCTTTTGACTGTTGTGCTATCCAAGGCCAATCGACCTGGATGGGGATTCGTCACCAGCTCTTTGACGATGACCGGCATCATCGTTACCGCGGGTGTATCTATGTTCCCCTTCATTATGCCTTCCAGCACCCATCCTTCTATGAGCCTCACCATTTGGGATGCCCCTTCTAGCCATCTCACTTTAACAGTGATGTTCTGGGCCGTGGTGATCTTCCTGCCCATCGTAATCGCCTACACTATTTGGTGTTATGCACACATGTGGCGTAAAGTGACGATCGAGGAAATCAAGGCACAAAGCCATCAGGCCTATTAAGCGGGAGAAATACTATGTGGTACTTCACTTGGATACTCGGTGTTTTATTTGCGGTCTCTTTCGCCATCATCAACGTGATGTGGTACGAGTCGGAACAATGTAAACCGGAAGACGAATAACACCTGAGTACAGTCCTTCAGCGCCCGGTCTCGTGCCGGGCGTTTTTTTTGGGGCACCAAAAAACCGGATTCTTTAGGGGACTTTATCACTGGCGCTGCAGGCCGTTTCACAACGCCCGTAACTCCCCTATACTCCTCCTGCGGTCAATGATCCTAGGAGGCTGTCCAAGAATAGATGACCCACTGCGGAAAAGCCCTTTTGGCCCATTTTTCCGCTCATTTTCGTTGAATATGAGTAACTATTCGCCTCAAATGATCAAAAAAATCGTCTCAAAAGGGCTTCCCCTCGCTACGGCCCACTAGTACATCGTCTCGCTTAACAGGCTGTTGAAAAACTCTCGGGTGAGTGCGAGACAAGGCAAAATCTGGAGAAAAAGCGCAGTTTACACGCAGTAAATGAGCATTTTGAGCCA
>JANTGD010000315.1 GCA_024763135.1 Thiotrichales bacterium
GGCGGTGTTGCACTCCTTGGGAAGGGAACAACCATTCCCTGCGAAGTGCGCCTACCCAGGCACGCAGACAGGACAACTGCGCCCGTCATTTTAAGCTGGACGAGGTACTAGTTCACAACGCAGCCATTTGGCTATGCAACAGGTTCGCGCCAACTTCTCTTGGACGTGAGGAAATAATGGCGCAATCACCGATAGAAGGATGGATCTCACCTCACAAGCCTTACCGATAACCTCAGAAGGTTTCCCAAGTCCCATCGTCATCCGCTGCGCCCGAGGCTGACGTGGATTTTTGGGAATAATCCGACCAGGGACGGGTGGCGGAGCGCCTTTCAGGTCCTCGCCAGATCGCTGGCCTGCCTGAGTTGGACAAAAACTTCGTCTCGCGAGCGGCGGAATCCGCAGAGATCTCTGCGCGTTCTGGTACAGCGCTAGTATCCACCGCGCGCTCAAGCTGAAAAAAGCTGACGGTATCCTGCAATGCCTGCGCGTATTCTAGGAGACCTGAATTCCCATCGAGTATACGATCCGCCGCCGCTTCGCTCTCAGCCCGTATGGCATCGACACATTGCATACGCTTATTCACTTCGTTAACGCTTTGGCCCTGCACCCGATTGGCCTGCGTCATTTCTGTGACTACCGCAGTGACAGACTCCACCGAACGGATAATTTCGGTCAACGACTCACCAGCCGCGTTTACGAGACGACTACCATCCTCAACTTTCTCGCTACTGTCTTCGATGAGCGTTTTGATTTCCTTCGCGGCGGTTGCACTACGTTGCGCCAAATTTCGAACTTCAGTGGCGACAACCGCAAATCCACGCCCATTTTCACCTGCCCTGGCCGCCTCAACAGCGGCGTTGAGCGCCAGCAGATTCGTCTGGAAGGCGATATCATCGATGACCCCAATAATATCGACGATACGCTGACTGGAAGCGTTAATCTTACTCATCGCAGTAATCGCTTCGGACACCACCGACTCTCCTTTACTAGCGCTGTCATGGGCATCGCTCGCAAGCGTATTCGCGGTTTCAGCGTGTTGGCTGGCAGAGGCCAGATGCTCGAGCATATTAGTAATAAGCTGGGTCGCAGCGTCTACATTTTTGGCTTGCGCATCCATCTTACTTGTGAGTGACTCCGTATGCTGTGCGATCTGGTCAGATGTCCGCTCAATGCCCAAGGTACCTTCGCGAATCTTGGCCACAACAGACGCCAACCGGGTAACCGTCAGAGTCGTTGCCGCAGCAATCCCCTGTTGAGTGCCATGGCGGAGCGCATCGGGCAGCAATAGATTTCCTTGAGCGATTTCGCGTGTCATTTTCAACAGATCGCGGGGTTCTGCACCCAACTGCCTATGAATTTGGCGATAGCCAATAATGACAAGAGAGAGCGGTATTAGTAGCAACAATCCCGTGATGATCGCGCTCCATGCCGCGGCATTATTCGCCGCCGATAGATCGTCTGAAAACGTCCGATCGAAACCGGCGACGACCGTATCGAGTCGGTTCCGCAGATAAGCCAATGCATCCAGCGCTGCCCGATCAGACACCTTGACACTTTGGTCGATCTCCCTGGGGGTTGCTCCCTGAGTCACCGATTCTTGAATCACGACACTTTTGCGTTGATACTCGAGGAGCGTTTCACGTATTCGATTCAGTGCTTCGCTTTCCTGGGCATCAACACCAAACGACGCATAATGTTCAATATCATTGAACGCCTTCTCCAGTGATGACTGTATTTTCGACAGGCGCTGCACATCTCCTCTGAGCACATAGTTTTTGAAATGATGGATGAATCCGCCATAACCGATATGACCAGACAATTCAGCAAGACGCTCATGCTTTTCAAAAATCTGGCTTCTTGCGTTTTCCCAATTCTGTTTGATGGTATTGAAACGAGCATAATTGGCAGCACTGTTCCATGCCGCAACCGCAGCCACGACAAAGCACATCACTCCAATTGTGGTAGCGATCGCCTTAACCGTGATACCCATCCTGTCTATTGGCGTGTTTTTATTCATTGTCCCTTTCCTTGCTGATCACTGAGCTCAAGGATCCCTTCCCGATGAGAACGGCCACACCACGTCCTGTTCTACCAGCGACATGGCGCATGTGCGATGTTTTGTAACGACTCAGCGAGTTGTCAAAATAGGTTGTCACTGCTCAGATTGCCCCTGAAATACCTCAGATCAGGACCAAAAACGGCCGTGTATCAGTGTCAATGACCATTCTTTAACGCAGAGCGGGCACCTTTCACAGGTGAGCTGAGTAGTTACGATCTTTTCCCCTTTTTTACAGATCACTTTCCAATCATCCATTTGGATCATAACTGCTGATTTTATAAGGGAAATACAGATGACAATACTTTGTGATTCCTGCAGTGTAATTTCCGACTGAGGGTCACAATTTCAGAAAAACCGGCAACGAGGATAATGCATTTCTCTTCGGTTACAGACTGGGACTGCAGCAGATGGCAAACTGATAGCCCCACACTCAAACGTATCGTCCGACGGGACCTCGACTACACTTCTGCATACACCTTGTAAGAAAAGAAAAGGATGCTTGTAATACCCGCGGGTTACGTAAATCAAAGACTGATGAAATCAGCATCGATTCAATAGCTTGTTGGGAAAGTCATTGAATGACGAGTAAAGAGAGAACGACAAAGTGGCAATTTTTTGTGACGAAACACTGGAAATTGTGAGGTGATCTGGGTAAAGTGTGTGACGGCAACCGGGGAGAACACTATGTTTTACAAATTCATTGGACTGATAGCCCTTGTTTCGGCTCTAATCATGAGCGCCTCAGCACAAGCAGCGCGTGTGACGGATAACACGACTCTGATCCACTCCTATCACATCACGCAAAATGTCACTACGACATTACAATCGCCCGACCAGTAAATTGAGTGGCGTGGCAAAAAACGATTAGCGCGCGAAATCCCAGAGCGCTGCGCTAATACTTTTAAAGCTCGGCCACAATGGCTTGGATTCGCGCAGAAATCAGCGCTCCCAATCCGACGTCCTTGACCAAATGTGGGTTCGAAGGATGTTGATGAAACGAGCCCAAATTGGCCCCTCTCAGGCTGTTAATCGATGTTATTCATCTTCGAATTCTCCGTAGAGAATGAGCGTGTGCCCGGTAATCTTAAACCCATGTTCTTTGGCGATTTGTTGTTGCCGTTCCTCAATAATGTCGTCGACAAATTCAACGACCTTACCGCTCTTGAGCGAAACCATATGATCGTGATGAGACCCCCGATTGAGCTCAAAGACCGCATGCCCGCCCTCAAAATGATGACGATTGACTAGGCCGGCTGCTTCGAATTGCGTGAGCACGCGGTAGACTGTGGCCAATCCAATTTCTTCGCCTGCGTCCAACAGCAATCGATACACGTCCTCCGCTGTATAGTGCTCTCCCTCAGATCGCTCGAGAATTTCCAGAATCCTCATCCGGGGTAAAGTGACCTTGAGCCCAACATTTTTGAGATCATTGCTGTTCATAACAACGTGGCGTGACTCCGTAAGATTAGGTTATGCTGCAGCATTTGCGGTTTGTGACATCTGAATTTTTATGGAAATCAGGAACTATATGCCAAAGATTCTCATTTCGGGCCTTATTATAGCAAATCTTCTCATTTCGGGCTGTACTCGCGGACTTTTGAGTGTACATCGCATTGATATTCAACAAGGCAATGTACTGGAATCCGCAGATGTGAAGAAAATCAAACCCGGGCTAACCAAAGAACAGGTCCGGGGGATGCTGGGCAGCCCTGTGTTAAACCCTGTTTTTAATACCAATCGTTGGGACTATGTCTTTTATCTCAAGCGCGCCGATCACAAGCCACAAGAAAAGCTATTCAGCATTTACTTTCAAAACGACAGTGTTTCAGATACCCAATATTCCACTCGTTAACGCTATGATTTGTAGTGGCTATACCATTGAGCTAAAGAGATAGGGCAAAGCTACTCAGATCACCCCTGAAATGCGCCAGCTCTGCGCTAAATAATGGTCAGTAACAGCTGTAAACTTTTATTTTCGCCCTCATCTGATAGCTTTCAGGGGCAATCTGAACGGTTACTTCATTTTTTGATAACTCGCTGGGTTGTACCGTACAGTTTAAAATAGCTGACTCAGCAGCTTTTGTGATGCTGCACATCCGGTTGCAGTGCGCAGGCAATGGCACAGCATCCTTGACAAGTACTGCGACACGCAGGTGATGTATTACAGAAGCGCCCGAAGAGCTGTCCTGTCTGAATCCCTGGCGTTGTTGCACGCCTTTAGAAAGAAACAACCATTTCCTTCGAATTGCGCCTACCCAGGTTTGCAGACAGGGCAACTGTCTCCGTCATTTTAACCTAAAAACCTCAGTTGGATCACAAAAGTCCACGCAAGCTCTTGGTGCACCTGGCAAATCAGAAAAACCTCTCATCACCAATAAGGTGACC
>JANTGD010000316.1 GCA_024763135.1 Thiotrichales bacterium
ACAAGGTATTCGGATTTCGCCTGAGCCGCTTCTTTGAGCGCAGCTGTATAGTCACTTGCCAGCAACTGTTTACCACCTAAGGGCAAGGTCAGCCCGATGCCGGTGAACTGATCGGTATGACTTCCACGGTCCGAGCGTTCCTGCCGTGCTCGCAGGCTGAGTGAGGGCTGCCCACCCAAGGACGATTGCGTGCGCTGAGCAATCGCTTGAGCATAGCGTGCATTGAGTTGCGCCAGCCGCAGTAGCGCATTGGTTGTTGCTGGTGGCTTTTCCGGGTTGGCTTCCAGTGCATTATTGGGTGGCGTGGGGAGTTGCGTCAGGACTTGATAGGCTTCCAGGCTAGCTTTTTCATCTGCTTTGGCTTGTTGCCAGTCCAAGGTTTTCTGGAGTCGGTCTTGACGCGCCGCGAGTAAATCAAATGCCGCGTCTTCACCAAGTTCGACCATACGTTCAAGTTTTGCTTCGATGCCTTCAGCAATTTCCAGCGCCTTCCGGGTCAGTCCTGTTTTGGAGACCGCTGCCGTGTAGTCCCAAATGGTATTGCGGACCTGTCCTGCAGCTATCAAGCGTTGTGCTTGTTGCCACACGTGAGCTTGTTGTTCGCTCACTGCGCTGAGTTGTTTATCCCAGGAGGCTTGTGCAAAACGCTTCAGAGGGAGCTCCAATGCCAGTTCGACTTCCTGATAACCGATATCGTTGTTTAGCCGGTCGTTTTGCAGGCCGAGGCTGACCAGTGGCGCAGCGGCCAACCAGCTACGCGATTGCTGGCTCAGGGCTTGTGCATGCTCGGTATAAGCACTACCCAAGCCGTGTTCCGGCAATAAGGCAACCGCAGCGTCGACGGCTTGGCGTAGAGAAACTGGCGGCGCAAAAGCCATTGTTGTTGAATCGTCCACTGACGGACTGGCGGCCTGTACGCTCAAAGTTGTCATACACAAGCTGATCAAGAGGGGTTTCAGCAGGCGGGTAAGTTTAGATCGTTGCGTGCTCATTTTGGGTGTTGGGGTTACATTCAGATAGACATTAAGTAGAACGGTTTCTGAGCCGCCAACTTGCAAGCCGTTGCCTGCTGTAAATGGTTTGGGCGGAAATAGTGGTCATGTTGCAATACGTCGAAAGATGTGGTGCACAGCATTAGTAGAGGGCCAGCAAGAAAAATCTGACTACACTTCCCCAGACTAACTAAGAGAACCTCGAGAAAACTGCCCCACTGCGGAAAAAAGAGGTTGTCAGCCGACTGTCCCCTGCTAAGGGTGACCTGTCGGTCTCAGTCAGTTTAGAAACAATCTAAATTGGCAATCTGAAATGAAGCTGAAATCAATTGAGTAGGGCGCCGGTGCGCGGCTCAGGCAATACTGAGGGGTAGGTGCAGCTGGACTTTAAGGCCACCGAGTGATGTCGATTGGGTGAACTGAATCTGGCCTCGGTAGTTGGTGACAATTTCACAGACGATCGACAACCCCAGGCCATGCCCAGGTGTGGATTCATCCAGACGCTGCCCCCTTGTCGTCAACTGAGGGATCTCGGATGCGGGGATGCCCGGTCCGTCATCGCAGACGCTAAGCGCCAACCCCTGTTGGATTTGCAGGGAGATTTTCACCGTATGCGTTGCCCATTTGCAGGCATTGTCGAGCAGATTTCCCAGAATCTCTAGCATGTCGGCGCGATCGAAGGGGAGATCGCTGCGTGACGGAAACTGCGCGTGAATCTTAATGTCTTTATTGGCATAAATCCGTTCGAGCATTTGGATCAATGGAGGCAATTCGCTAGCTGGCGTGAAATGTTGCCCTGGCAGCGCGGTGCCCGCGACGCGGGAGCGCTTTAACTCACGCTCGATGGTCTGTTGAATTTTCAGGCTTTGTGCGCGGATTTGCTCAAGTGTGGTACGGCAAGGTTCGTTTGGGTTGGTGTGTTCCAAGAGCTGGGTCATGGCGGCCAAGGGGGTTTTTAAGGCGTGTGCCAAGTTTCCGAGTGCGTTGCGGGATTTCTCGATATTGCGTCGAGTTACCTCGCCTAAACGGTTGATTTCCTGCACCAATGGTTTGATTTCCCGAGGCAAGGGGGCGCTGATGCTCTGTCGTTGGCCCGCAGCCATTTCACTGAGTTCTCTGCGGGCCTGCTCAAGTGGACGGAGACTGACGCGTATGACGAGTGCCTGGATGCCCAACAGCAAGGCCAATGTCAGGATGACCCCGATTAGATACTGAAGTTGAAATTTTCTCAGGTCTTCATCGATGTGCGAGACGTCTTCCGCTACACCCAGGGTGAGCGGTGTTCCGTTCACCTCGAAACCACCCGCCCACAAGAGTAATGTTTGGTTGTCCGGACCTGGAATGTGCAGAGTGCGTTGCGTGCCAACCGGCAAATCTGTCAGTCGTAACTGGTAGCCGTCCAAAGAACGCGAAGACAGCGAGCCATTGGGCGAATCGATTTGGTAATAGTGTCCCGAATGACGGGTTTCATAAATGGGTGCGATCGGGCCGGCAGAAATACGGGGTGGGGTGTGAGCATCAAGGATTAAGCGATGTCTCAATCCGTCCCCATCATGTTCCAGGCGGGTCAACACGTATTCCTCGGTTAAGTAGCGAGGAAACTGACTTGAAATCAGGGCGATGCCCCCGAACACCAGAATCAGACTAACGGTGAGCCACAAGGCCAGCTTGGCATGTAGTGAGCGTATCAAGTTGAGTCCTCATCAAAGGCTTCGAAACGATACCCTTGTCCACGGTGGGTGACGATGTAGTCTTTGCCGATTTTTTGCCGCAATCGTTTGACATATACCTCGATGACATTGCTGTCCCGATCTTCGTCGTAGGCGTAGATGTGCTCGGTCAGTCGGCTTTTTGAAAGAATGACGCCGGGATGGAGCAAAAAGTAGCGCAGCAGGCGAAATTCGATACCGGTCAGGTTATCCACCTTCCCAGTTGGTTCGTTGCGCAGCGCTTGTCGATCTTCGTCGAGTACAAAAGGACCGAATTGTAGCGCGCTGCTGACGGTGGCATGGCGTCTGCGCAGCAATGCTTTCAGGCGTTCTGCCAGTTCCTCGAAATGAAAAGGTTTACCCACGTAATCATCAGCGCCGGCTTTAAAGCCATCAACCCTGTCATACCACTGATCGCGCGCAGTAAGAATTAGCACTGGCATATTGCGACCGGCTGCGCGCCAGCTACGTAAAATTTCCAGTCCCGGCAGGTCAGGCAAGCCGAGATCCAGGACGATCACATCATAGTCTTCTTCTAGCCCGAGATGTTGCGCGTCGATGCCATTGTCCGCACTGTCTACCGCATAACCAGCACGTTTCAGTTGGTCGCGGAGTTTTTCGCACAGGACCTCATCGTCTTCAACGAGTAGCAGGCGCATGGATACTCCATTTAATACGGGGATGATCCTTAATACGGGGATGATCCAGGTAACGCGCTGGGCTAAGCAAATCTGTCATCGAAAGTAGAGAGTGCCATTCAGCGGGTGCTTTAAAATTTCTGTGAGGTCAATGTTGCTTAACGGGTTTCTGACTATCAGCGACGGGCAGGTAGATGCGCTGGTTTCAGACTGATTTCAGCATGATTTCAGTGCTCGAGGGCAGTATGTGGTGGCAAGCATCTTCAATCAAGGCTTGTTTACTAAAGGAGACCATCGCCATGATGAAAAAAGTTTTGTGTCTAGCCCTGAGCTTGATCTTGCTCGCTATGGCTGCCTGTACCGATAGCGCATCAACCAGCGCCGATACTGATGTGTTACGGGTTAGCGACGAAGGCTATACAGAAATCGATACGCAGACACTCGCAACGGCATTGACGCAAGTGTCTCCCACTGATCCTCAGGCCGCGGAACTCAGTGCTGCAGAAATTGCGGGCATCGCATATATGCGCGAAGAAGAGAAGTTGGCGCGAGATGTTTATCTGTTTCTAGGTAATCAGTGGCAAGTCAATGTTTTTGAGAATATCGCATTGAGTGAGCAGAGCCATATGGATGCAGTGCTAACACTCATTCAAAACTATGCACTGAGTGATCCGGCGGCAAATACGGCAGAAGGGCAGTTTGTCGATGCAACGCTCCAGGGATTGTATGACAGCATGACTGCGGAAGGGTCACTCAGCCTTGTTGATGCATTGATGGTCGGCGCGGCCATCGAAGAAGTCGACATCCTCGATATCGAAGTCTACAAGCAGGAGGTGATCGACAATCCGGATATTATTCTTGTCTACGATAGTCTCTTAAAAGGTTCGCGCAATCATTTACGGGCTTTTGTGAGAAATCTTGAGCAACAGGGGATCTCTTATACGCCCCGCTATCTCTCTGTCGCGGAATACGAGGCCGTGATGGCTATAGGAATCGAACGTGGCGGGCACTAGTACACCGCCAAGTCCAAACTGTCTATATCAGCGCAAACCCACGCGTTCAGAACAAGGCATTGTTGCGAAGCCATGGTTGTTCCATGTCGA
>JANTGD010000317.1 GCA_024763135.1 Thiotrichales bacterium
TCACCAATAAGGTGACCACGAGTTTTTCCGATTCACCATGCACACCAATATCTTACGCGTCTTTTTTGCGCCCAACTGAGGTTTTTAGGTTCAACGTCGAGGCGGCGGCGCAGGTTGCCCACGCCATCACCGTCAATCAGGTGAAGATCGAGGACGATTTCTTCACCGCGGTGGATGACCTCAACACCCACGAGGAAGATGCCGGCGCGGGCCACATGGGTGATGCCGGCTTCAGCTCCGGCGTCTTCTATCAGTACCTCTGCATCGACCGGGACCGCCTGGTGGAAAACCTGCAAGGAGACGAGGATCTGGCCAAAAAGGCCATCGCCGCCCTGGTCGAGGCCGCCGCCAAGGTGGCGCCCACCGGCAAACAGAATAGCTTTGCCTCCCGCGCCTATACCTCCTACCTGCTGGCGGAAAAGGGCAGCCAGCAGCCACGCAGCCTTTCTGTGGCCTTTCTTCAGGCAGTACGGGATGACGACCTGCTCGGTAAGGCCATCGAGCGCCTGGAGCAACAGCGCGATGACTTCGACAAGGTCTATGACGCCTGTGCCGACGAGCGCCGCAGCCTCAATGCGCTGACCGGTGAGGGCAGCCTGCGAAAGATCATCGACTTCGTGAAGGCATGAACATGGACGATTATCTGGTATTCCAACTCCATGCCCCGCTGGCGGCCTGGGGTGGACAGGCAGTAGGGCAGGAACGGCCCAGCGACGATCACCCCAGCCGTTCCGCATTGCTGGGTCTGCTGGCCGCGGCGCTCGGTATCACGCGGGATCAGGAAGAGGCGCACGAACGACTGCGCGACACCTGCCGCTTCGGCGTCAAGGTGTTTTCCCCGGGACTGGCCCTGCGCGATTTCCATACCATCCAGGTGCCACCCGAGGCACGCAAGCAACAACATCTGCAAACCCGTCGCGATGAGCTGCGCGAGCCCAAGGTAGGCACTATGCTCTCCTTCCGCAGCTACCGACAAGACGCTCTGTGTCTGGCCGCTGTGCTCAGCAGCGATGCCGACTACAGCGTTGAACGCCTTGCCGATGCCCTGCTGGAGCCCGTGTTTCCGCTTTATCTGGGCCGCAAATCCTGCCCGCCCGCCACGCCCCTGAACCCCGAAGTCATCCCGACGCCGGAGCTGCGCTCGGCACTGGACCGCTATTGCATCGCGCCGGTGTTGGCCTGCCTGCAAACTGGAGAGTCACGCTACTACTGGGAGGAGGGCATGAATGCCGGCATGCGTCACGACTACCGGGCGCGACGTCACGACCAACCCCTCAGTCGTCGCCGCTGGCAGTTCGCGCCACGGGACGAATATGTCTTCCTGGGAGGTGAATGATGTATCTGAGCCGCATCCGCTTCACACCCGAGGGTGTCCGCGCCCAATGCCGCAATGGCATGATCGCCAACCCGTTCCGCGAGCATCAGATGATCTGGAATCTGTTCAAGAACTCGCCGGATCAGACGCGCGACTTTCTCTATCGGCGCGAAGACCAGCCCGGCAAGCCACCGTTCTACTACCTGCTCTCCGCGCGCCGACCCGAGGCAAGAAACGATCTGCTGACGGTCGAAACGAAAGCCTTCGAACCGCGCTGGCAAACCGGAGACCGCCTGCGGTTCGAGCTGCGGGCCAACGCTGTTATCACCCGCAAAGCGAGTGATAACAGCAAACGGCGCATTCGCCGTGACATCATAGAAGCCAAGTTGGATGAATATAAAACACGATACCCCGATTCAGCCGATCGGCCTCCTCCTCCGATTATCCACCAGGAAGCCTCCGATGGCTGGATGCGCCGGCAGGGCGAGCAGTACGGATTTGATATTGCAGAATTGCTGGTGGCTAACCACTGCTTTCACAAGGTCAAAAAACCTGGCGACAAGAACCTACGTTGTTTTACCAGCATCGACCTGTTCGGTACGTTGCAAATCCGTGAACCGAAAACATTTACGGAGCAATTGGCCAAAGGCTTTGGCCGCGCCAAGGCCTTTGGCTGTGGTCTGATGCTGGTGCGGCGGGACTGAATTGATGCATTTCGTATCGCGTCTTAATTCATATCCATGGCCGAAAACTTCTCTGACAAGTCAATTGCCACGGTCTTCGAAGGGTGATGTACCGGGAAATGCCCACTGGAGATTAAAGGAAGCTCTGATCAATTCTTTACACGGCATCTTGCAGCGCAAAATCATCCGCTTCTGCGTTGCGGATCTTCGCAACAGCCCGCTACTACGTGCGATCCGCGCCTTGAACTGGACGATTTTTCATCACAATCTGCTCGGGCCAGAATTAATCAGCGCTTCCTTAACCCGGTCTTAGGCAAGCTGGGCGTGCTGCATGCGGCGGTCAATCTGGAAGATTTCAAGATTCCGCCGGCAATCTCTTGTAAGCGTTGCGGGGAAATCGGGCGGGGCAATGGAGAATCCTATCAACGGTGACGGGCCTGTTTTCGCAGGCATCAGGGGCATGGCCGTAACGTAGAGATCACCAACAATCACTGAGGAATCATTATGGAAAAGCTGGACACTGACGAACGACTTCCGCTGCGTACGTCGGGCGAAACTCTACTACGTGAGTTCATGGAGCCATTGGGACTGTTGGCCAACACCCTGGCGCGTGCCGCGTGGGTTCAGCCCAATCGCATCAGTACGATGTTGCAGAGTCGGTGCACTATCACTGCCGCTATCGGGCTGCGGATGGTGCGCTATTTAGGTACCTGCGCGGAATACTGGCTTAACCTGCAATCAACTACGGCTTCCGGCTGGCGCGACGGGACAAGTATGCTGCGACCTGCCGCGAGGTCAAGTCACGCGCAGTGTGAAAATTGATGCAAGGTTTTTAGCCAATGAGTAGCGAATTTCTGCCCCTGAAACCTATCCCTATGAAGGAGCGAGTTTCCATGATCTTCGTCTGGTATGGACGCATCGATGTCAAGGACGGCGCTTTTGTCGTTATCGACAAGAATGGCGTTCGCAAACACATTCCTGTCGGCTCCGTGGCATGTATCATGCTCGAACCCGGCACACGCGTTTCTCATGCGGCGGTGAGATTGGCCGCCCAGGTTGGTACGTTGCTCGTTTGGGTTGGGGAGGCTGGGGTCCGGCTGTATGCCTCCGGCCAACCGGGCGGTGCGCGCTCGGATCGTTTGCTCTACCAAGCCAAACTGGCCTTAGATGACGAATTGCGGCTGAGGGTTGTGCGTAAAATGTATGAACTGAGATACGGAGAGCCTGCCCCGGCCAAACGCAGCGTCGAACAACTGCGCGGTATCGAAGGTGCGAGGGTGCGCAAGACCTATGAACTGCTAGCCAACCGCTATGGCGTCAACTGGAAAGGGCGGCGCTATGATCCCAAGGACTGGGAGAAAGGTGATGTTGCCAACCGCTGTATCAGTGCAGCCACCGCCTGCCTGTATGGTATCACCGAAGCCGCGATCCTTGCCGCTGGTTACGCACCTGCCGTCGGCTTCATTCACACCGGCAAACCACTCTCCTTTGTGTATGACATTGCCGACATCTACAAATTTGACACCGTGGTCCCAGAGGCCTTTAAAATTGCTGCATCCAATCCAACCAACCCTGACAAAGTTGTTCGTATCGCTTGCCGGGATATCTTTCGAGAAACCAAAATCCTCAAAAAGATTATCCCCGGTATCGAAGAAGTGCTCTCCGCCGGCGGCATCGAGCCGCCCAAAGCACCAAAAGAATCCGTTCCACCGGCAATCCCCGAACCCAAAGGCATTGGCGATGCCGGACATCGTGGTGGCTGACTATGGCTATGCTTGTGGTCATCACCGAAAACGTCCCACCCAGATTACGTGGCAGGTTGGCCGTCTGGCTGCTCGAAGTTCGCGCCGGCGTCTATGTAGGTACAGCCTCAAAACGGGTCCGCGAAATGATTTGGCAACATTGCGAAACCCTGATGGAAGACGGAAATATTGTCATGGCTTGGCAAACTAACACGGAATCCGGTTTTGATTTTCAGACACTTGGTAAAAACAGGCGCATGCCCATAGACCACGATGGACTGCGTTTGGTGGAGTTCTTTCCCGTAGAAGAGGGAGACGCCTAATGAAAACGCTCTTTAACAATCAGGAAATCAATAAAATCAGCGGCTTACCGAAGTCTCGAAAATATCAAAGAATCGGTAGCTTCTTTACGTCTGATTTTTCTATTTAACATCAATCAATTATGATTGGTGCGTTCCCCACGCCTGTGGGAATGAACCGGTAATCGCCAAGCAATCACAAACCAAGGTACTGCGTTCCCCACGCCTGTGGGGATGAACCGTCAAAATTACCTGCTAAACAAGCAGGCGGCTCGCGTTCCCCACGCCTGTGGGGCAATGCCATTAAGTTAAGCACTATCTCATTGAAATAAATGGTATAATTTGCTTATGAATCGTCAAACCAAAAGGAAATCACCATGTCCCTCTCAACCCTG
>JANTGD010000318.1 GCA_024763135.1 Thiotrichales bacterium
CGCAACAACGTGGATGACCGCTTTCTGGCTCGCCCGGAGGGAGCAACCCAAAGCGTTCAATACGGCGTTATGGGTTTTGGCAAGGGAACAACCATTGTCTGCAACCCATGCCTTGTCTTGAACGCTTTTGATTGCTCTGTATCCATCAGAACACGCTTGTTGGTGTACTAGGCCAACCACCATCAGCAATTATCCGGGTACGATCAAACCAATTGGTCGATAACCATTCGAGACTAAATTCTTAGAATTTCCGTTTAATCATTTATTGGCTGATGGTTGACAGCCACCAAACTCTTCGAAGTAGCGTACCAACACCAGCATTGCATTATCTTTAGCGTAGTGCTCGCTCCGCTGTTCCATAAAGCGAATGATATTAGGTACATCAAATAATGTTTTGGGCTTCTCGCAATACACATCTTCAAGATAATCTGTTCGCTCGTCCAGAGTTGCGAGCAGATCAAGTGCTCCACCAATGTACGCTTGAATAATCGGGTTATCGCTGCATTTACCAGAAGAGTAATGACAAATGTCTGAAACCTCCTTCATCGTCAATGCAGAAGCGTTTGACGCAAATAGGGGTACTAACAGGGTAATGAGGGTGGTTACAAAGGCACGAACATTCATGAGCAGAGCCTCTTGAATAAATCACTGTAAAACGATAATATATGATCATTAAACAATCACCTCATGTGAGGTTTTTTATGACTAGACAACTGTCGCGGACTATCGCCCTTGGGTGTACAGCATTACTCATATCTGTTCCCGTATTCGCCCTGTATTACCTTTTGAATATCGAGGAATTCGCTGAAATTGCCAGAAACAATATAACTCTGCCAATACAATGGCAGACTGTCTCTGTTATGCAGTGGTATACCTTGTGGCTGCTGACAGCAACCTATATTTCCATCGGTTTGATTGGCCTTGTCTTTTTACGCCGCGCCTTTACTAACTTCGCGCAAGGGCAGCTTTTTAGTTACAGTAATAGCCGCAATCTAAGGCAATTTTCAGCCTTCCTATTGATACAGGTACTTGCCAAAGTCTTACTTCTCATTCTTTCCAGTGTGCTGTTGTCAATGAACCATCCCGCTGGAGAGAAAATTTTCGCTGTTCAGTTTGGAAGTGGTGAAATTAAAATGATTGCGGTGGCTTTGATAATGTGGGTAGTGAGTGATTTGCTAATTAAAGGCAGCAGACTCGAAAGCGAAAACAAGCAATTTATTTAGGGTGCACCAATGCCGATTGTTGTTAACCTGGATGTCATGCTGGCCAAACGTAAGATTCGAGGCAAAGAACTTGCCGCCAATATTGGGATTACCGAGCAGAACTTGTCGTTGCTGCGCACTGGTAAAGTTAAGGGTATCCGTTTTAGGACACTGGAAAAAATCTGCCAGATCTTAGAATGTCAACCAGGGGACATTCTCGAATTTGTTCCAGGCCAAATGGAGCCTGAGGATTAGTGACCTATACGCGTTCAATGGGATCGATGAAGCTAATCAAAACTGATCAAACGATCCCTTAATCTTTCACTATTAACCCGCCGACAAAATAGACCGAGTTCAGAGCGCGCATCCTGCGAGCCCCTAACCGCTAGAATGATAAAGACCGGCCACAACGTGCTGGCGTTAGTCAGATAGGCTGAAAATCTGACTACAGCGGCTTGTTGCATGTGAATAGGTGCTGTACAATATTGTGTACATGTACATTATTGAGGTTGGTTGCCATGAAAGCACTTAGCTACACCGCCCTTAGAAATACGCTGGCTAAAACGATGGAAAGGGTCTGCGAGGACCATGAACCCATTGTTATTACAAGAAAAAGTGAAGGTGCTGTAGTAATGATCTCACTCGAGGACTATGAATCTCTCGAGGAAACCACCTACTTGCTGCGAAGCCCAAAAAACGTCAAACGGCTCCTTGAATCCATTTCCCAGCTCGAAGATGGCAATGGTATAGAAAAGAAGCTGGACGAGTGAAACTCATATTCTCGGAGCACGCCTGGAACGACTACCTTTACTGGCAACAAGTCGACAAAAAGATTCTAAAGCGTATAAATCTGTTGATAAAAGAGGTGCGACGCTCTCCATGTGAAGGTATTGGAAAACCAGAGCCATTAAAACATGCCCTGTCTGGCTATTGGTCTCGGCGTATCAATGAAGAGCATCGCTTCGTCTACAAGGTCAGCGGTGACTCTATGCTCATCGTTCAACTCCGATATCACTACTAGCGAATCGTCAGCACTAACAGGCTTTTTGTAGTGGCACTTTTGTCGGGAAATAGAGGGCAACCACGAAAAGGAGGGCACCTAAAGAGCAGGCATGGTAGATCATCGGGCTGAGTACTCCTGGTCGAGTAACCACCGCAACGCGCAGGATGAGCTATCTGACCTGCTGATTTCTTACCGATAGAAAGATTATCATTCGAACCTGACCCCATAGAATTGGCAATTACATGCTACTGAATGCACTGAGCGTGTGTCGTATGTGTTTTAGCAGTCTGGTAATCTCTTGGGAATTCCAGAATTGAACATCCCGGAAACCTGATCGATGCTCCGAGAAGAAATAACAGCGAAGATTGACTTGGCTTTGACCGATGAAGACATCAACGCCTGTTTCCCTGTTATGCAGGAATTACGTCCGCATATTGCCGAGGAGGAATTCCTGGTCCAGGTACGTACTCAGCAAGCCACTGGCTACCACATGGCCTTTGCTCACGATGACGGAGAGGTCGTCGCCGTCGCCGGGTTTCGGATCAGTGAGAATCTGGCCTGGGGACGCCATCTTTATGTGGACGACCTGGTCACCGCAACGGATAAGCGGTCGATGGGCAACGGTTCGGCACTACTAGAATGGCTGCGCAGCTATGGTATTGAGTATGAATGCCAACAGCTTCACCTGGATTCCGGCATGCAGCGCGAACGGGCGCATCGTTTCTATGAGCGAGAAGGATTATCCAAGGCGGGCTATCATTTCGTGCTGCTCCTCGATCAGCCGAAATGAGGAACAGCCTAGTGAATCAAATACACTATTTTGTATAGGTTCAGGTTGAATTGATCAGGTGTGGGTCATAACTATACGAGCCAGCCCCCAAAGATATGGCCCCAAAGATATTAATACTTTAAATGTCCTCAGACATCGCACATCGATCCAGCAGGTGTTGAACAAACACTTTGGCTTTTAACGGCACATAGGCACGCGAGGGTTGCAGTATCCATATTGCACTGTCGAAATCCGTCGCACTCACCTCGAAATCATTAAACAAGGCCTGCATTGCGCCCGATGCAATATCCGCTTCGACTAACCAGTCCGGCAGCAGCGCCAATCCCATACCGGACAAGGCGCACTGACGAATGGCTTCAGAATTAGTAATCAGGCAGCGGCCCTGAATTTTTACCTCCTCGACATGACCTTTAGTATCCCTGAACAACCAGTTCAGATTGTATTCTTCCCTGGGAAACAACAAGCATTCATGCCGGGCTACCTCCTGTGGCGTGGACGGCGTACCGCGCCGTTCCAGGTAGGTGGGGCTGGCGCAGACGTAAAAGCGAATCTTGCGGACGCGCCGGGCAACGTAACTTGAATCGCGCAAACTACCCAGGCGGATCGCCACATCAATGCGTTCGCCAACCAGATCGACATAGGCATCGTTGAGCAACATTTCAATGGTCAACTCGGGATAGTGTTTATTTAAGTCTGCAAGTACCGGTACCAGGAACATCTGACCAAATACGGTTGGCGCGCTCACCCTGAGTATTCCCCTGGCTTCCTCACTGCTATCCACCACCATATCCCCAGCTGCGGTCAATTCTTCCAGCAGGGGGGCAACGCGCTCGAAATACCGCATTCCGGCCTCGGTCGGCTCCAGTTTGCGTGTGCTGCGCTGAAACAAACGACTGCCTAATTCGGCTTCCAGCGAGGCAATGGCGCGTGATACGGACGAAGGTGCCATATGTTCAGTTTTGGCGACCTCGGTAAAACTGCGCCGAAGCATGACCTCGACAAACAGCTTGAGGGTTGAAAGATCCATTCATGCATATTACGCAAAACTGAAATGCATTTAAATGTATTTATTGCGCATACAACAAATCCTATTCTTTGCCACCTGTTCAATCCCCTCTATGGAGACACCATCATGGCAACTCTACTTCGTATCGATGCTTCCAGTCGCCTGGAAGGCTCTTTCTCGCGTCGATTCGGTGATGAACTGGCCACCCGCCTCGGCGCCGACCGCACCATTTCGCATGATCTTGTGGAAGACCCTGTACCTCATATCGACCACGACGCCATTGCAGCCTTCTTTGCCGATCCATCGGCCTATGGCGAGACAGAACGGCAGGCAACCGCATTATCCGACAAGCTCCTTGATGAAATCATGGCTGCCGATGACATCATGATCACGGTGCCCATGTACAACTTCGGCATTCCATCCGC
>JANTGD010000319.1 GCA_024763135.1 Thiotrichales bacterium
ACGTTCGATTTCAGTCGCCATCGCGCTGCCTCATGTCGGGGTTTATTGGCGGATGATACAGGAATCTTTAGATGAGGGATGCACACCACATGCGCGATATGGGGACAGGTCTAGAATTGTTGCTTTGCGACATGTATTGGGTTGGCGTCCCACGGGGTTTCACCCCGCTCCGGTGGGGCGAGTGTCTTTTTTGTCTGCAGAAAAATTAACCCAACGACCCAATAGATCGTCTTCAGCCAGGGTGCCGCAAGTTAACAATGTGCCGGTGTGGTCATATTACAGCCTGCTTTGCCCCGCGGGCTGCGAGCTGCCACGCGATGGCCTGTTGTTTTTATTCCTTCGGTTAGGTGCGGCAGGTATGCGCAGGTTCGGTGGTGCGACATTTGCCAATGGAACAACGATTGCCTGCGCGACGCGCCTTGATCCCACGCATGCCAGTTGCGCTGACTACGATCTGTTTATAATCGCAGTAATGCAGATCCCCAGGTGAACCCTCCGCCGAAGGCTTCCATGATGAGTGTTTGTCCGGGCTTGATTCGGCCTTCGCGCACGGCTACATCGAGCGCCAGGGGGATGGAGGCGGCCGAGGTATTGCCGTGCTCATCGACGGTCACGACGACTTGGTTCATGTCGAGGTTTAGTTTTTTCGCCGTGGCGGCAATGATGCGGATATTGGCCTGGTGTGGTACGAGCCAGTCTATGTCGGATTTTTGTAGCTGATTTTCTTCAAGTGTTTCATCAACAATCTTCCCTAAGGTATTGACTGCTATGCGGAATACCTCATTTCCTTTCATTTGCACGAAAGCACCACCTGCCTCTTCTGCCGGATAACCCCGCGAGACTCCGCCCGGTACGTGCAGCAATTCTTCGTACTTGCCATCCGCGTGTAGATGCGTGGAGAGGATGCCTGGTGCTTCGCTGGGTTCAAGTACGACGGCACCGGCGCCGTCTCCAAATAAGACGCAGGTACTCCGATCACTCCAGTCGAGTATGCGTGAAATCGTTTCTGCACCAATCACCAATGCGCAACGATGTGAGCCAGAGCGAATAAACTTATCCGCCACCCCCAGTGCGTAAACAAAGCCGGTGCAGACCGCCTGCACGTCGAACGCGGGGCAGCCGTGAATATCCAGGCTTTGTTGTACGAGACAGGCAGTGCTGGGAAAGACTTTATCTGGCGTGGTGGTGGCAACAATGATCAGATCCACATCCTGCGGCTGCCGACCAGCGCTCTGCAGTGCGCGTCGCGCCGCCTCGACCGCCAGATCGCGTGTTGTTTGACCCTCGGCGGCTATGTGGCGTTTGATAATGCCAGTGCGTTCCCGTATCCATTTGTCACTGGTATCAACGATTTTTTCCAGATCACGATTGTGTAAGACTTTTTCCGGGAGATAGCTGCCGGTTCCGGTGATGCGTGCATACATGCGTTTGCTGCCTCTTAATCAGGCGACCAACAGCTTTTCCAGCTGACTGCCGATCTGTTTCGGTATGTTCATCATGGCTTCCAGGCGGGCAATGCGAATGGCATTGCCAAATGACACCTCATCGGCCCCACCATGACTCTTTACGACGATGCCGGTTAGTCCCAGCAAGCTTGCGCCGTTGTAACGTCGGGGGTCGATTTCGCGGCGGAAGGCTTTGAGCACTGGCAGGGCTGCAAGCGCCGAAAATCGGGTCAGCAGATTGCGGCTGAATTGCCCCTTGAGTTTGTGTGAAATCATCCGCGCCAAACCTTCGCTGGTCTTGAGCGCCACATTACCGACAAAGCCATCGCAGACGATCACATCCACAGTACCCGCGTAGATGTCGTCCCCTTCCACAAAACCACAATAATTAAGCCCGCTTTGCGCCAACAATTTGCCTGCTTCTTTAACTTCGGCGCTTCCTTTGATTTCTTCGGCACCTACGTTGAGCAGTCCCAGCTTGGGCGCCCCGGTGCCATCTACCGCTTCCGCCAACGCAGCGCCCATCACTGCAAACTGATAGAGCTGCTCTGCGGAGCTGTCGATGTTCGCGCCCAGGTCCAACAGATGGGTATGCCCTCCAATCGCGGGTACCGCGGTTGCAATCGCGGGGCGGCTGACGCCGGGCAACGTTTTGAGCACAAATTTCGCCGTTGCCATCAATGCCCCTGTGTTTCCTGCACTGACGGCCGCCGCTACCTCTGCCGATTTGACCAGATTGATGGCCACACGCATGGAGGAATCCTTTTTATTACGCAGTGCATGCGTGGGTAGTTCATCCATTTCCACCACCTCGGAGGCATGTTGCACCGATAAGCGTGGGGGCACGCCCGAGGGGGCTTGCTTGCGCAGAATCTCCTCGAGAATCGCTTGCTCACCGACCACCACCAATTCAATGTCATCGAATTCGGTGAGCGCATTGAGCGCGGCGGCAATGACGACCTGTGGGCCCAGATCGCCGCTCATGGCGTCCAAAGAAATCCTGATTAACTGTGACATTGTAAGCGTTTGTGCATAGCTTTTAGTTGCCGAGGTTCAACAGCCTGCCCAGGTGACCGGCTCTACCGAAGTCTGTTTGCGCAACGAGCACACACAGATGGTTGTGGATAAAACGACAACAGGCGCCTGTAGCGCCTGTTGTCGTATGAGCGTAATAAGCTGGACTTATTCGTCCTCATCATCCTCTATTTCATTCGCCTGCACCACCTGTCGGCCCCGGTAGAAACCATCAGGCGTAACATGATGACGACGATGGGTCTCGCCAGTCGTTGCATCGATGGACAAGGCAACACCGCCGAGCGCATCATGGGAACGACGCATTCCACGTCTTGAGCGGGTTTTTTTGTTCTGCTGTACTGCCATGGTCTTGCTCCACTATATCTTTTGCAAATGTTCAAACTTGACTCCTGCCGCGCTGACAAGGCTGGCGGCAAGATACTTTTTATGCCTTGATGTGCCGATTTCGTCGAGTCGTCTTCGAGCCCTATCGGCGTCACTTGTTGGCTCGCTAAACTGCTGTAATCTCGGCCAAAAGCCGAGCATTCCTCGTTGTTACGACTTTTTCACGGCTTTTTTAATGCCTGCAGAACCGCAAACGGGTTATCTCGCTCGGTTTCGCGCTCATCCTCATGAGTCTCCTCGGATTGCTGCCAGTTTGCCCAATCCGAGCCCTCACAGGCGGTTGCATCCGCGTGCCTGGGAAAGCTGGGCAATTGCAGCAATAACTCGTCTTCGAGTAACGATTTCAGGTCAACTTCTGAACCTTCCAGCGTATACGGCTCCCACGGCTCTTCCAGAAGCTCCGCTTCCTGTTCGCTTTGGACTAAAGCGAGCTGCAATTGGGCATCGACCGCAATGCGCATCGGGCCCATGCAACGTTGGCAGGTCACCGTCAGCTCCGCCTGCACTTGTCCCGTAAGCCGATACCGTTCCATCCCAGCCTGCGAAAAACTGAGCCGATACTGTACGACATCACCGGCTTCCCGTAGGACAGCCACCAGGCGTGGCATATCACACACTGCGATCTCACCTGTGCGCGTTACTTTCTGGGCGCAGGCTTTGAAGGGATCGACCCTATATTGCGGCTCGGCGGACATAAGCGCGCGATTCTACTGACAAACCCATTAATGTGTCAAAATAAAGCCCTGCCCCAGCGGGAGAATCAGTGCCTAATGCGCACCAAACAGGAATTTCAGACCGATATGCCGCCCCTTGTGCTCGCCTCCACTTCTCCTTTTCGTGCCGAATTGCTCCAGCGGCTTGGCATACCCTTTGAGCGTTGTAACCCGGATATCGATGAAACCCCACTCGCCCACGAAGACGCCCATGCAATGACGCTGCGTTTGAGCGAAGCCAAGGCGGCAGCAGTGCAACGCGACTATCCCCAGCATCTTATTATTGCCTCGGATCAATGTGCCCTGTTTGCAGGACAGATTATTGGCAAGCCGGCCAAGCATGCGCAGGCTGTTGAGCAGCTCAGGCAATTTTCTGGGCAAACCGTCGAATTCCTCACCGGCTTGACGCTACTCAACTCAGCCACGCAACAATACCACAGCGATGTGGTTACTTACCGGGTCACTTTTCGCTCACTGAGCACCGCGCAGATCGAACGCTATCTGCAGAAAGAGCGCCCCTACAATTGTGCCGGCAGTTTCAAGTCCGAAGGACTGGGCATTACGTTATTCGCCCGCATGTCTGGCGATGATCCCAACGCACTGATCGGCCTACCTTTGATTCGTCTGACTGATTTTTTATTGGCCGAAGGGGTTGAATTACCTTAGCAGGGGCATCCGCCCCCAATTATCAACCAGCACTCAATCTCATGTTAATTATTAACAATTTAACATAGCATACTGTTTTAAAACTAAAAACCTCAGTTGGGCGCAAAAAAGACGCGTAAGATATTGGTGTGCATGGTGAATCGGAAAAACTCGTGGTCACCTTATTGGTGATGAGAGGGT
>JANTGD010000320.1 GCA_024763135.1 Thiotrichales bacterium
GCGCAGAATCTGACTGTAAACTAGAAGAAACCTCTCCAACTGCCACATCATCCATAATTACACCTTTGTTTATTACCTGCTGATTAATATAAAAATCAAACTTAGTCACTCAAGTTTCGGAGTTCGTAGCCCCCTCTCCCCCAGGGAGGGGGTTGGGGTGAGGGGATTTTAAGCCTGAATGCTTTGATTGAATGCATTCCCTCATCCTGTCCTTCTCCCCGAGGGAGAAGGGACGCTCTAATTAAGTGCATAATGATATTTAAACTCCGAAACTTGAGTTAGTCACAAGCGCAGCGCTTTTTGCTACCTTACTCATGCTCATTTTTTAGGCTCTGGCATAGTCTCGTATCGCACTTGTGAATGAGACCAATACTAAGACAATTCATAGTAAATCCTCATTCAGCGGGTCTTTTGGCAATGACGGTGCCATTGCCGATGAGCCGCGCCGTCCCCCGGTACATCTGGGACACTCTGCATGAGACTTTGCTATGGATCCTTTTAGTAGTTTTCACCTCTGTTACTCCAACAAGTGTGTGCTGATAGATACAGCGAGTCAGAAAACGGTTAGCCACCAAACGCGCTTTGCAGCGAATAGTTGCTCCCTGCGCAAAATGCATCACAACGTGGATAGCCGCTTGCTGGCTCGTCCCCCCGGGAGCGATCCAAAGCGTTCAATTCGGCGTGATGGTCTTGATGCATTGATTTTGCTCTGTATCTAATAGAAGACGCTTGTTGTAGTACTCGCCTAGACTTTTCATTTTTATCATCACCCGGGGCTTTGATTATTTTTTATTGTGAATACGGCACATAAATCCTTGTGATATAAACTGATTTTCTAGCTACAACTGCGGGTCTTACTATTTTTCATACGCTACGATACGTTGTAGCACAAGAGATTAGACGCAAGGGATTTGGAATCAAGTATTTTATAAGAAATGAGAGACTTACGAACGAAATCTCAAGTCATAACGCAAAATTTTTTTCCTAGTAATTCGACACACTATCTGGCTTCTTTTGGACAACCGGCAGTGATTTCTTGGATCTATAGCGTTCGTTCGCGATTTGACACGGTTCACGTTTTTTCGTAGGTGGGCGGTTACCACCTGACCAACAACAAAGAACATCGCCCGGGGGCCTGTTCGAGAATATGAGCCCTGGTAAGGACAAGCGATTTTCAGTCCAGATTATTCCCCATTCGAGGCGAATCGATCTTCCTAGTCAACGAAAATCAGCGGAAAAATAGGCCACAAGGGCTTTCCGCAGTCGGTTGTCTATTTTATTTCAGGCTCCTCGGCACAAGACTTAGAATGGTGGGGATTAACCCGCCACCCTAATGTGTCGCGCTCAGCGCGGCCTGTCTTCAATCATCGATCGGTTAGGCGCCTCAGGCATTCCCCCTCTCGGCGTTGCCTGCCTTGCCAAGGGAGCGTCCATTGCCTGCGGCAGGGGCCTGGATAGTGGAGATGCCTGAGGCTCTGAATACGGCATTGTATGGTGCCGGGTTATTAGCGACTCAGCTAATCCCTGAACGGCGTCAGATCAAGGGAGGAAACTTAGAAATAATATTGCATTGACACGGTCACGCGGTGGTCATTGTATTGTTGCGTCGCCAGGTTCGATACAATGCGGTTTTTCTCCCAGCTCAGTCGTCCCGCCAACGTATTGTTCACGAAATAAGTAATGCCCGCCTGCAGTTGTCGGCGGAGCTGGTGGGTATCAAACTTTTCTAATTCGTAACCCAACGAGAACTTGTGGCGACGCCAGTTGGCCGCCACGCCTCCGCGCACTGCGAGACTGGCGCTGAACGCACCACGGTCTGCGTACACACCTGGCCGCAGCAACAACCAAGCGTAGCGATCCTCTCGACCAAACGTCTTGCCTGCACCGGCGTGCAAGGCGGTCATTAAGCGATCATAGAATGGGCGTTGCAGACCAAAATCCACTTGCCACGAAATAGGACGAAAAATCCGATCCTGCAGCGCGTAGGATTGAATATCGACCAGCTTCAATTGCTCGAGGCGGTTACCTTGATCGTTAGCCCGCAGAATGAATTCAGCAAAGCTGATAAAAGCACCAGACAGGTAGCCATATTCGCTGTCAGCCGAATCGTGATAGGCCGGTTTGATACCGAGCAGCAGACTATTTTCACCTGCGCTGCGTTGCCAGCCCAGTGACAGACGGCGCGACAAGTGTCCCTGCAGCGGCGAGGCCGGTCGGGGTATCTTGAGCTTTGGCATGAGTCCAAGCCGACTGCGCTCACGCAACAGTTTGAGCAAGCGACGTGAATAGAGTGTTCGCTCGATCTCATTTTCACGCTGACGTAACTGCAGCAGACCAACGGCCAGCTCCAGTGCATTACTTCGCTGCGCTTTACTCAGGCCATCCAGCAGCGTCAGGTCATGCTCCTGGCTCAGTACAAACTGCAGCGTCTGCTTGTCCTCCACACGCCCCAGCCTGGCGTTGATCTGCTTGCGCGCCGATGGCCGGTAGTGATCGCGTGTTACCAAACCGGCTGCGTCAACCGCGCGCAAGGTATCTATGGGGATGGCAGACAGCCCGAACTGGCTGGTCAGGTCAATGTCGTCACGGGCAACCTCCAGCAGCCAGAGGATATTGTAGGAACAGTTTTCGCTAAAGAAAAAATAGTCGGCGCTGAACTGGCGAATCTCCATAATGTGCAGCACCATGGTTTGAATTTGTTGGGGCGTTAAATTTAGCTCGTATTCCCATATATCACGCTGCTCCAGATCATTATATTCCTTAATTTTTTCGTAATAGGGCAGAATACTGTACTTGCCGTTATAGCCGCCAAAAATACCTCGGTAGGCGTACACAAAGCCATTGGTTTCATTAGTTTCTGCGGCGTAGCTGACCGCATAGGACACCAGCGGCGTGTCCTCCTTCGAGTCAATGCGCAAAAAGGTATGGCCAAACGCCGAGGCCGGCGAATTGATGTGTGCAGAAGCCAGCACCAGCGTCACACGATGCGCCCTGAGCGTTTGCAGCTCCTGTTGCAATGCCTGGCAACGCGGCACCCGAAGGTACGCGACAAGCTCGGGCAGTTGTTGCACTAACCAGCTCGAGCGCGAGATAAAACGGCAGTACAGGCTTTGATCGGTATCGCTGCGATCAGCGATCAGTTGTTCGATCGTAGCCAATAATTCATGGTAGGGATCGGTTTTGCCATCGCTGGCAAGAAAAAATCGTGGATCATCGATCTCGCTTTCGCCATCGCGGAAGTGCAACAGCTTGAGCCAATGATTGTGACGATGAAGTTGTTGTTGTTCAATTTGCTGCTGCAGTGACGTCGGGATAGCAGCCTGCAACCCGGAACTGGCCAGCCCGGCCAGCACCCAAAATACTATCCATCGCATTTCCTGGTGCTGCGCCGGGCCGAAACCACTTAACCTACGATATTCAGAATAGCGTCGATGACCTGGGCAGAAGTGACCTGCTCATCGCTGTAAATGGCCGCGAAGTTTTGTTGCAGCTTGACGGCAAAGGCGGGCTTATCCTGAACCTTGAGCAAGGTAGCCAGTGTGTCCAGCTTCTCACCCTGCCCCATGGCAATATCGGTCGCCAACGCATCCATGTTTTGCGCAACGAAACGGTTGGTTTCATTCGAGGCAAATTTCTCTGGCTTTGCACAACCCAGAGTGCCTGAGGTAATACCAAAGGTCTGGTTGCCGGAAGTACCGTTGGTTGTCGCTGCAAACACCTGCATCAGAACGGTATCCTGATTTTTAATGACTTGAGACCCCAGTCCACAACCCGTATTCAGATTACGGCTGCCCTGGTCATCCATAGAGTCGGCAAGAGCGACTGTAGAGAAAGACAGCATGGCTGTCACAATTAATATTTTTTTCATTTCGGTTCCATTGATTTGTCGTGAGTTAAGGAAGCTCTGATTAATTCTGGCGCGAGCAGATTGTGGTGAAAAATCGTCCAGTTCAAGACGCGGATCGCAGGTAATAGCTGGCTATTGCGAAGATCCGCAACGCTGTAGTGAGCGATTTTGCGCCGCAAGATGCCATTTTACGTATTGATCAGAGCTTCCTGAAGTGCCCCAAAACCGGAGCGTACTCATACTATCCAACAAACGGCATCGGGTCTATGGAGATTTGAAATATCGGAATATTGTCTCAGCGATCAATCAAAACGGTGGATGAAAACAACACCGCAAGCTCTTGTAACGATGGTTCTTTGCGGTGGTGAGACAATCGCGAGCCACTGTCACGTCAGCCAAAGCCACAAGACTCACACATTAACAGGTTGTTGAAAAACTCTCAGCTGGCACAATCCAGCGTTAATTGTGGCTCAAAATGCTCATTTACTGCGTGTAAACTGCGCTTTTTCTCCAGATTTTGCCTTGTCTCGCACTCACCTGAGAGTTTT
>JANTGD010000321.1 GCA_024763135.1 Thiotrichales bacterium
TGGAATCTTCACCTGTAGCTTACGCCTCTTCAACACTTAACTGGGACATAGCCATTGAGGCTGTAGAAAAAATCTCGAATGGTCCGAATGGCGAGCCGCACTTGGCGCAGTTTTTCAGAGAGTCGCTTGCGAACGATTTGAAGTACTTTCATACGCCGAGCACGGATAGGGTGAGGCCCATCTTTAAGAAGTATCTCAGCCTCGATATTACTGAAGCCTGGTCTTGGAACAATTGTGAGCCTGCGCAGGCCAGAAAGGAACTCAATGCACTTGCGAAGAAACGGGGAGATGTCGCACATCGGTCTTGGCGCCCCATTTCAGGGGAGCCCCAGCCAGCGGCGCACGCCGTCAAGCGAGATGATCTTCGCAAGCATATTCACTTCGTCAAACAACTGGCTACGGCAACCGATGCATACCTGGAAGAAAAAATCTAACAAGGCGGTCAAGCCGTTCGCCTGCGGCTCACTCGGACGCTCAGCACTCCGCGCCTGCTCGGGCACGGCTTCGCCATTTTTGCCCGAGCATTCGCTCCATGCTGAGCGCCGCTTACCTGGGCGTTATGTGCAGAAGAACGGGGCAATAGTAGGCCACGACAATTGGGGCTTTGGTGCGAAACCAGAACTGTGGCGCTGTCGTGAGAGGTTCCCGTGTTGGCGAAACCAAGATCGAATTTGGTGCTGTGCGACATCGAATCATCGTAAGCGCCAGAGATTCGGCCTTATTGGGCCCGAGCGTTCTTTGCGTTCCAGGGAAGCAATGCTTCGATCTTCTCGACGGTATCCGCGGATGCGATGTGCGTGAGCACATGGCGAAGATACTCGTACGGTTCCAGGCCATTGGCCTTAGCCGTTTCGATCAGGCTGTAAGCCGTGGCACTGGCCTTGGCCCCGCGTGAGGTGTCGGCAAATAACCAGTTACGGCGGCCGACCGCGAAGGGTCGGATGGCATTCTCTGCCAGCGCATTGCTGATGTTCAGGCGACCATCGGCCAGGTAGCCGACCAGGTAATCCCACTGATTCAACGTGTACTGGATCGCTTTGTAGGTCAGGCTGTCTTTGGGTACGCGGCTGGCGTTGGTTTGTAACCAGGCGTGCAGATCGTCCAGCACCGGCTGCGCGAGTGATTGCCGTTGTTCGGTTTTCTGTTGCGGATCGAGATCGCTGATGCGCGCTTCGATGGCGTATAACTTGCGGATCTTGCCGATGGCGACGTCCGCTTTGCTGGCCTTCTCACCCTTTTTCGCTTTAGGGGCGGCCTTGCTCGCTTCGACGAACTTCCTGCGTGCGTGATCCCAGCAACCAATGCGGGTGATCGGATTGTCCCGACAGACTTGGTTGTAGCCGGCATAGCCGTCCGCTTGAAGCACGCCCGAGAAGCCATCGAGCAGGCGCGAGGGGACCGCCTCGCTACGCGTGGCGTCATAATGAAACAGCACCACCGGTCGATCGGGTGGGCCGCCCCGGATCAACCACATCCATTTGTCCGAGGTGGCAACTTTGCCGTCTTCCTTGAGCACCTGGATACGGGTTTCATCCATTTGCAGATAATCCCCTGATCGTTGCTGCTCGTGCAGCAAGTTGATCAGCGGTTTGAATACGTCATCCAGGCGGATGATCCAGTTGGCCATCGCGGTGCGACTGATAGAGCCGCCATAACGCGCCAGAATTTTCTCCAGCCGGTACAGCGGCAACCCATCGGCATACTTGGCGACCAGGATGTAGGCCAGCAGGGCCACACTGGCGATACACTTGCCCAGCGGGTGTGGTTGACGGGCTGCTGCCACCAGTTGTTGCTCACCGTGTGCCTCGTCGAACACCGCCTTTTCCTGCCAGTACTCGATGACCTGGGCCTTGGCCGGCACGATATCCAGCTCTTCTTTGACCTTGGTGAAGAAGGTGCGGCTGGCCCCAGCCTTCTCGTCCTCGCTCAGTGTCAGCTCGACACGGACCCGAGGTAGCTTGTCCGAGAAACCCGTGCGCGGCTTGCGCTTGGGTTTGGCCGGTGGTTCGCCCGCATCGGTCAGTTGTTGTTCCACATCGCTGAGCGACTGTTCCAGTTCGGCTTCGTCGAAAAAATCACCTTGGAACGCCAGCTTCTCGCTACTGGCACCAAAGCGTTGTTGCTTGGCCAGGCGTAGCTGTTCTTCCAGGAGCTTGACCAGCTTGTTGGTTTCTTTGAGGCAATGATCGCGGTCAGCAATCGCGTGGTCACGATCGACGATCGCCTGCTCGCGCTCAGCGATCAGACGATCTTTTTCAACCAGAAGCGCGAGGAGTTCGGCGGGGGAAAGCGACGCAAGATCCGTTGAGGTGGGAGGTTGAACCGTCGCTGTTTGCATGCGCAGATTCTAGCAAAATCTGTTCAAAATGACGCCTCGTAATGTAGCTTTTTATGCCCTTTCATCAGGCTGATGTCGTAGCCATCGAGCAGCCAGTTGATCTGTTCGCCCGTCAAGGCCATCACCTCATCATCAGGCGTTGGCCAACGGAACTTTTCTTCGGCCAACGCCTTGTAATAGAGGACGAAACCATTGTCTTCCCAAAACAGCAGCTTGATCTTGTTACGCTGCCGATTGGTGAAGGCATATAGACCCCCATCAAACGGATTGTGGTCGAGTTCCTGCTCGACGATCGCGGCGAGACCTCGATAGCTTTTCCGGAAATCGACCGGCTCGCGATACAAATAAATGCACGGCATCGACAGGGATGGACGGAGGTAACGGTTCATCCCAAGCGTGCCAGCACGTGTTCTACCAGGGGTAGGTTCTTTTCGGTCACGCCAGTCAGTTCGATACCGCTGGGTAGGCGCAATGTCAGCTCACCCGGCAACGCTGCCGCAACGACCGGAACGAAACCGGACGACCGACGCGGTGCAGCAGGCGTTATGCCTTCGTGCCGAAATTTGCGTAGCCAATAGCCAAAGTTCGGATAATTCAGGTCATTCGCTTTGCAGAAGGCCAGCTGACTTTGGCCAGACGCCTGCCAAGCATCAATCTGCGTTTTCCAGTAAGTGGTTCGGGTGTCGGGCGTATTGCGATCTTTCATCACGGGCTCCTGTCGTTCGGTGACGGAGCGAGTGTTGCTCATGCGCGCGAGCGTGAACAGATGTCGATTCGAGGGCGCTTACTGTACACCGGCATGCGTGCCGGCGAGATCAAAGGTCTGACACGTCGGCAAGTGAATCTGGACAATCGCACCGTCCACCTCACGGAAACCAAGAACGGGTCGGCCCGTACCTTCCCGCTGACCCTAGAGGCGGCAGCGGTCTTGCGCCTCGCGCTCGCCAACCCGGTGCGCCCCATCGACACCAACCTGATCTTTTTCGGCGAACCCGGCCGCGACAAGGTACGCCGGCCCTATGAGTTCCGCCCGGCCTGGCACCGCACGCCGACACCGCTTCGTCATCGTCGACCGGGCGGCGGTGGAGGGCACGCGCCTGTCCTGAGCGGCCCGCCGGCTGCTCGCGTACTTGCTCTCGCGGCCCGACGACTGGAAGGTGCTGGTGAACGACCTGAAGAAGCGCGGCAACCTGGGTCGGGATGGCATCTATGCGCTGCTGCGCGAGCTGCGCAGTGCCGGCTACGTGCGCTTTGAGCGTCACCGCGCCCCAGGGGCGGATGCTTGGTGGCACCTACATCGTCTCCGAGGTGCCTGCACCACATCCGGATGTGCCGCACGCGGTTGGACCCGAAAAGGCGGTACCGCGTCTGGTGCAGCCGGGCGCATTACCGAACACCGATGAAAACCCAAGAACAACAACTACCAACAGACCGACAGACACCAACCGCGGCACAGACGAGTGGGCGGGCGCGCTGGCGGCCGAGGTGATCCGGCGGCCCCCGCTCGGCTACTTGAAGGCGCTGGCGTCGCGATGCCGGGCCGGCGATATGAGCGTGCGCTACGCCATCGAATCGTTGTTGTAGTGGTCGGCTGAGAAATTATTCCGCTGGAATAATTGGCGGCGCGCGCCCTGATCTACACGTAACAGAAAGACACGGCCCAAGTCTAGGATACTGATGCCCACCCAGCGTCCGCCGCGGCGGTGCTGAGCCTTTAGCCAGACCTTTGGCGCATCTGCATTAACGGATGTGGCCGGGTTCGTCGCGTTCGAGATAGGCCTCTTCCTCGGGCGCCAGGTCCACCGTGTCGAAACCGGTGATCATCGGCTTGACGTGTTCGACGACCGGGCCGCCGAGGGTCAGCAGGTAGAGGTGCACGATCACGAACAGGAGGATCGCGAAGGCCGCCAGCAGGTGCACGATGGCAACACCTGAGAGCAGACTGCCGGCATTGCTCAGGTCGTCCCACAGGGGGTAGCTCAGGTAGGCCAGCCCCGACAGCCAGATCGCCGGAAACATCAGTAGCTTGAGGCTCAGGTAGGTCATCGCCTG
>JANTGD010000322.1 GCA_024763135.1 Thiotrichales bacterium
GGTCACCTTATTGGTGATGAGAGGTTTTTCTGATTTGCCAGGTGCACCAAGAGCTTGCGTGGACTTTTGTGATCCAACTGAGGTTTTTAGGTTTAATCACTCAAGTTTCGGAGTTTGTAGCCCCCTCTCCCCAGGAGGGTGTCGCAAAAGTCCGTCCAGGACTTTGCGTCGTGCGGAAAAGAAAAAGAGTGAGCATTCCTTTCCTCACAGAAACAACGACTTGTGGTCTGGCCCTTCGGGAGCCCCCGCAAATGCCCCAAAACTGCGTTGTATTGCTTGGAAAGGTCAGGGCCATTCCCGGCGCAGTGCGCCTTGTCTTGGGTCATTTGCGGGTCTCTGGACCTTACTTTTTTTCCGCTTTTGTGACAGCCCCCCGACGGAGAAGGAAAGCTCCAATTCAATACGTAAGCGTATTTAAACCCTGAAAATTAAGGAAGCTCTGAGCAATACGTAACACGGCATCTTGCGGCGCAAAATCGCCTACTTCTAAGTGGCGGATCTTCGCAATAGCCAGCTATGACCTGCGATCCGTGCCTTGAACGGGACGATTTTTCAGCACAATCTGCTCGCGCCAGAATGAATCAGAGCTTCCTTAACACTGAGCAGTAGCAAGACTCAAACGAAGTCCAGCGATCTATGAGGGGCACAGTAATGCTATTCTGGCAGGGGGGTGTAGCGCAGCAGGACCATTTGAAAACTGGTCCCTTTTTCGGTGTGCACGGCGTACACAGGAATATTGTCGAGATCAGGCGCAATACACAGATCGGTGCTGCGGTTTTTTGTGGCGCGATCGACATGGTATTCGATGCACTGGAATGTGCCCGCCGGGACCTCGACGGATTTGAGGCCCTGGTTGATAAACCGGTAGGTACGTAGTTTCCATTTTTCTGCGACGGGATACTCAGTGCGTTTGTTGTTGAGATTGGCATCACGCATCAGCGCAATTTCCACGGACGAACGATCAAGCGTGCCGGGAATGATGCGGTAGCGTGTTTCGTTACCTTTGTAAGTTTCGATGGCGTAACCGTCTTTGGTCAGTTTAATGCTGCGATCAGCCTGTTTCTTGCCGCGTTGTTGATGGTAGTGATATTCAACTAGGCGTAAGGTGTCGTCTTCCACCAGTCCGATGCTGGTTTCGCTCACTTTCTCATTGACAAAAAGCGCAGCCAAGCCTCTTGTTTCAGAGACTTTTTTGTAGGTATAGATACCAGCTTCGTATTCCAGCGTTACCTCGATGCGGCCCAGCTTCAGGCCAGCCTTGCGGACTTCGTAAATGGCTTTGAAGGGTTTGGGCAGATCAGCCGCTGCAAGCATCGGCCAGAGCAGGCTTAAGCCTGCTAATACAAGCACGATGCTGGAAAGGCCGAGGTGTTTTTGTTTGGCGCGCATTCAGAAGAATTCCGTAGGGAGTTTGAAACGCTACCCTAGCAGTTTTATCTGAATCCGTCCTTACTATTGACCCGCCACCATAATAAGACGATCGGCAGTAAAACAGGGTTGGCACAGGATTAGAGCGCGCCCGGTGTGGCTGTGGCGCCGAATGATCATGGCGATTGCATCTAAATTCTGTGTATTGCGTACTACTGAGAGTAACGCTGAATTGGGAATGAGCAGCTACTTGATGTTGTGCCAACCCGTCGAATAGTGACTGTTTGCACTAAGATAATTCGTAGTACAGTTTTATGCAGAGCGCTCCAAATGTCACGGATCAAGGCGTGGTTCGTTGGCGGTGGCCGGGTCCTTGTTGCGTACATTGCCCAGCTTAAAATGACGAATTCAGCGTTTTTGTGATGCTGCGCATCAAGGCGCAGTGCGCAGGCAATGGCAGTGACCTTGGCAAGCGCTGCAACACCGATGCGTGGCATCACAGAAGCGCCCAAAAGGGTTGCCCTGTCTGCATCCCTGGCATTGTTGCACTTCTTGGCGAGGGAACAACCATTCCCTGCGAAGCGCGCCAACCCAGGCATGCAGATAGGATAACTGAGTCCGTCATTTTAGATGTACTGGTACGCCAATCAATGTGTTCAGATGGATGCAGCGAGTCAGAAAGCGGTTAGCCACGTTTGTTACGCTTGTTGGCGTACTCGAGCCGCAATACCGCCACTCAAGAGTTGTAGCGCTCCCTGCGGGCGGGTCTCTGGGCACTCATCGGTGGTGTTGCACCGGCGCGACATAGAATGGCGGTGTCTGCGTCGGTTGTATTTTATGGCTGAGCGCCAGCGCCCTCTGAATGCGGCTCTATTATGGAATTGTTTAATTATGTTACGTAGCTTAATTGTCGTCTGTTGTTGCCTGCTCGCACTCGCTCCGGCTGTGCAGAGCAACGAGCTTGCGGGAAATCCATCACCGTATTTGGCCTTGCACGGTCATGATCCGGTGGACTGGCACAGTTGGAACGCTGCGGCACTGAGCAAAGCCCATCGCGAAGACAAACTAATTTTTGTGTCCCTGGGATACTTTTCCTGCCATTGGTGTCATGTCATGCAACGGGAGTCATTTGCAAATCCAGAGATTGGCAAAATACTGAATGCGCATTTTGTGTCGATCAAAGTGGATCGAGAGTTGAATCCCGTGCTGGATGATCGGCTCATGACGTTTGTACAAGCTACCGCAGGGCGAGGGGGGTGGCCTTTGAATGTATTTTTAACGCCTGATGGCTATCCACTGTTTGGCATGACCTACGCGCCTCCCGAGGAGTTCAAACGTACCCTGACCAAACTTTACAGCCGCTGGAAAAGCGAGCGTCAAGTACTGGAGCAAGCTGCCCAGGAACTCGATGATATGCTTGCGCAGTCTCAGCTTGAAGCCAATCAAACTGTTGACGGATTGCCCATTGCAGCGCTGAAAAATGATTTTATTGACGCCGCATTGCGTCATGCTGATGAATTAAAAGGCGGATTTGGACAACGCGCTAAGTTTCCGTCCACACCTCAGCTCAATGCGTTGCTGACTTTGGGAAGCGAGCGATCAGAGGTGACTGAATTTTTGACATTGACACTGGATCATATGGCGCAGCAAGGACTGCGGGATCTCGTCGGTGGGGGCTTTTTTCGCTACACCGTCGATCCAAACTGGGAAACACCGCATTATGAGAAAATGCTCTATACCAATGCTTTATTGGTGAGGCTTTATCTTAATGCAGCCAATCAGCTGGCACGTTCGGACTACACAGAAGTCGCGCTGGATACATTGACGTTCATGGAACGGGAAATGTCCGCACCAGGTGGCGCGTTTATTGCGAGTTTATCTGCTGTGGACGATCACAACCATGAAGGTGGGTATTATCTGTTTCAGCAAAAGCAGCTCAAGTCTTTATTGACGGAGAAGGCACTGCAACTGGTCAATGTCGCCTGGGGAATGGACCGCTATTATGACGAAGAGACAGAGATTCTGCCTCGCTGGGAAAAGTCTGCCGATGAAGTTGCGACGGCATTTAACATGAGCCCCGCGCAGCTAAAAAAGCAACTGTCAGAAGTTCGTAGCAAGCTACTTGCGTATCGGGAAAAAACACGGCGCATCCCAAAAGACGATAAACGCTTAAGCGGTTGGAACGGTTTAACCTTGTCAGCCTATGCCGACAGTTTGTCGGTTACTCCTTCGCACCGCGCGCGTGGAGAAGCACTCGCAAAATTTTTAGCTGAAAAAGTGTGGTCTGGCAAACAACTCTACCGTGCGGTCGATGCTCAGGATCATCCTCTTGGCGATGGAAGTCTGGAAGACTATGCCTATGTCAGTGCAGGATTATTGGACTGGGCGATGGCGACCAACAATAAAAACTACCTGCAGATCGCCGCGCACATTATTCAACAGGCGTGGACGGTATTTCATCATCCTCAGGGGTGGCTGAAAAGTACCGAAACTCTGTTGCCCAATCCTGTGTATGAAATGCACATCAGCGATGGTCCCATCCCTTCGCCTGAAGCGTTGCTTTTGGAGTCGACACGGCGTCTTGCACAACGTAATGCGAAGTTCCAGCCCTTGCTAAAAAAAGCTCGTACATCCGTCCAGAAAGCCACTCAGGCGATTGTAGATTCTCCCTATTTTTACGCCTCGCTTATTTCCGCAGCCAATGGATTAACGGTGGAGCGGGAATAAATTTCCGGGGAAGAGAGGTTTGCATGCAGGAGGAGGGCTGGGACTCACCTTATTTTCCGCACGGCCCACTAGTACACCGACAAGCCCAAACTGTCTGTATCAGTGAGTCATCAAGGGGTTAGATGTGGTTTTGTTTTTTATGAATCATAGTGGTCCTATGGTGATTAAAAACAAGGCTACAGATGACCCCTTGATGGCTCACCCGAAGGGCGCAAACCCACGCGTCCAGCA
>JANTGD010000323.1 GCA_024763135.1 Thiotrichales bacterium
GCTCGACATGGAACAACCATGGCTTCGCAACAATGCCTTGTTCTGAACGCGTGGGTTTGCGCTGATATAGACAGTTTGGACTTGGCGGTGTACTAGCCTGTAGCGCGGTGCTTATCTCTGTGCGCCGCACTCTGTCAATCAATCACTAAGGAATCCATGTTAGACCCCAAACTTTTTCGTACTGATCTGGACACAATCGCTCAGGCCTTGGCGAAACGAGGCTTCGAGCTGGATGTCGCACGATTTCAAGCGTTAGAGGCGGAGCGCAAGGCGCTGCAGATTGAAGTGCAGAACCTGCAGAAGCAACGCAATAGTCGCTCCAAAGCCATTGGCCAAGCGAAAGCTGCGGGAGAGGATATTCAACCCCTGGTGCAGGAGGTCGGGAAACTGGGTGATCGGCTTAAAACTGCAGACGCGCGTCTGAACGCGATTCAAACCGAATTGCACGAGCTGCTCATGGGGGTACCCAATCTGTTGGATGCTGAAGTGCCCGAGGGTCGTGACGAAGCCGACAATGTGGAGATCAGCCGCTGGGGTGAGCCGAGACAGTTCACTTTTGAGATTCGGGATCATGTCGATCTGGGTGAGGCGTTAGGGGGGCTGGATTTCGAAACCGGCGCCAAGATTACCGGTTCGCGTTTTACTGTGATGCGTGGAGCGACCGCAAGACTGCACCGGGCATTGATTCAGTTCATGCTCGATACGCATGTGCAGGCGCACGGTTATCAGGAAGTCTATGTTCCTTATATTGTGAATCAGGACAGCCTCAAGGGCACCGGACAGTTACCAAAGTTCGAGGCCGATCTTTTTCGGCTCGTGGGCGAGGAGAATTACTACTTGATTCCCACAGCGGAGGTGCCCGTGACGAATATCGCGCGCGACACCATTGTGCCGGCCGCAGCGCTGCCGATTAAGTGGGTTTGTCATACGCCCTGTTTTCGTTCTGAGGCAGGCTCTTATGGCAAGGACGTGCGGGGCCTGATCCGTCAGCATCAGTTTGAAAAGGTGGAACTGGTGCAGTTGGTGCCTCCGCATGCCTCCGAAGCGGCGCACGAGGCGCTGACCCAGCACGCTGAAAGCATTTTGCAGCAGTTACATCTCCCTTATCGAAAAATGTTGCTCTGCGCCGGCGATACTGGTTTCTCCTCCAGCAAGACCTATGATTTGGAAGTATGGTTGCCGGGACAACAGCGTTACCGGGAAATTTCCTCTTGCTCGAATTTTCGCGATTTTCAGGCGCGTCGCATGCTTGCGCGCTATCGTGATGTCGAGACGGGTAAACCTGCATTGTTGCATACGCTCAATGGTTCCGGACTGGCGGTGGGTCGCACCCTTGTGGCGATTCTTGAAAACTACCAACAGGCTGATGGTTCGATCGAAATTCCCGAGGTGCTGCGCGGCTATCTGGGCGGTCTTGAAAAACTCACGGCCAGCTAACGCCAGTCTCGCAACGCGGTCAACGGGCAGGCGGCTAAGCAGCCGTAGTGCCACAGCCTCCGATAGAGGACGACAGTTATGCCATTCGAGGTCAAGCAGTACACGCTGCGGTTACAAACCCGGGGTCGTGGCACGTATGACATTACCCGCGAAGTCAATCTACAGGTTGGCAATTCCGGCATTCAACTCGGAACAGCGCATATTTTTACGCACCATACGAGCTGTTCACTCATGCTTTGCGAAAATGCAGATCCCTCCGTACGACGTGATCTAGAAGTTTTTATGGGCGATCTGGTCCCCGATGGAGACCGTCGCTTTGAACACCAGGATGAGGGCCCCGACGATATGCCCGCACATATCCGTACCATGCTGACCAATCCAGACCTGACGGTGCCCGTGAGTATGTGGAAATGCGCACTGGGCACCTGGCAAGGCATTTATCTGTGGGAACATCGTAGCTCGCCGCACCTGCGCCGAATTACGGTCACAATTATGGGCGCAGCACCTAACGACGATGCTTAAAAACGCTAACCTGCCCACTGATATGATGGCCTGGCAAACGAAGATCCGGTGCATTACGTTCGATCTCGACGATACGTTATGGGCTTGTGGCCCGGTGATTCAACGAGCCGAACAGCGGTTCTACGCATGGCTGGACCAGCACTATCCTGAGGTCACGGCAAAGTTTACGGCACAGGCGCTGTTTACAGATCGGGTGGCGTTTGTCCGCGCGCATCCCGAGCATGGCTTCAATCTGACTTATCTGCGAAAAAGCTGGCTACATCGCCTTGCGCAGCTATGCGGCCTGAGTGATCATTTTGTTGAGCCCGCATTTCGGGTCTACTGGTTGGCGCGCAACGAAGTAGATATTTATACGGGGGTGCAGGAAACACTGCAGACCCTCTCGCAGCGATATCGATTGGGCGCGATCACCAATGGCAATGCAGATGTTTATCATATCGGGATTGGGCATTGGTTCGATTTTGTGATTCGTTCAGAAGAAGTTGGCTTTGCAAAGCCCGATAAACGTATTTTTACGGAGGCAGCGACGCAAGCAGGTGTGGCGTTGAATGAATTGCTGCACGTGGGGGATGATCATCGCAGCGATGTCTGCGGCGCGATCAATGCGGGCGCTTGGTCCGCGTGGGTTGGATTACCTGGAACAATCGAACCCGAGGCGCTTCAGCCGCATTGGGTTGTTCAGCATATTCAGGAATTACCCTTGCTGCTTGGTATTGCGGATTAGAGTGCGTCTGTCGATGAGCGCAAGAACGCGTGCGTTCGTCAAGCCGGTCTGGCCATTGCCAATGTCCAGAATGTCTGGCTAACACAGTCCGCATACCAGTGCGTTGCGGCCGATCTTGATCCGGCCCATGCCGGACACTCCGAACAGGATTTTGTATCTATTCAGCTATTCTCTGAAATGCGTCAGCTCTGCGTGAAAAATGGTCATTGATACTTGTAAACGCAAATTTTCCGCCTTGACCTGACGTATTTCGAATTGATCAGAGCTTCCTAAATTCGATTGGCACTCTCTCAGGGTGATTTTTCGGCATATCAATGACAGTAAAACCAAAAGTCAGTTGCGTGAACGCTGTAAAATAGCTGGCGGGTCGTCCATGCTTGTTGATACCTTCCAGGGTAATAATACCGGAAGACCAGAGGGCGATGCGCGTGGGCCGAAACACCAAGTTGCCAGATCCAATGTCACAGGTTACGAACAAGCACTGTCGAGCTGTGAGTTTTTCTTCAAAATTCCGTATAAATTTTTGCAATTCGCCGTAGCGCTGTTCGGTTTCATTGTTAGTCTCCGAGCGAACGGGATCGGCAGCAGGTTTTATCTGTGATTCGAGCAATGGGTCCTGCGGTAAATCGAGCGACGCTGTGAAATGGGTGTAGGCTTCTTCTTTGGTAGGTGCTTGAGCGTCCAGCGCGTCGATATCGTTGAACGGATGATCACCGCGATAAGCGGGCAGATCAATACCAACTTCGGTGGTATCCTCGAAAAAGGTGCTGCTGTCCTGATTGTCGTGATTTTCAGCCATACTTAATGGTCCATCCATAACTTGAACTTTCGTCACTACTCAGCTAACCCCTGAACTTCACCAGCTAGACGTTAAAAAATGAGTATTTGTACTCGAAAAACGCACCTATTTAGCCTTGATCTGCCGCACTTCAGGGGTAATCTGAGCAGTGACTTCATGATTTAACAGCCTGTTAAGGAAGCTTTGGTCAATTCGTAATACGACAACTTGCGGTGCAAAATCGCCCACTTCTAAGTGGTGGATCTTCGCAATAGTCAGCTATTACCTGCGATCCGCGGCTTGAACTTGACGATATTTTACTACGATCTGCTCGCGCCGGGATTAATCAGAGCTTCCTTAACAACTCACTGAGTAGTTACAAATTTTCGCAACTACTCAGCACACTGTTCTTTTGAGAGGGTAGTTGTAGTCTTTGCGCCTGCCTCGATCCTTCACTACGGCCACCCGCCCTTAGTATCTTCGTTGTCACCGCTCATTGCGTTCGATTCTTTTGTATCCAAAAGGTTGTCAAAAAAGCAGAGGTTTATGTTCTCGCAAACAATGATGCAACGACGGCTCACCCCATTTCGGTACTTTCAATAGTATTTCGACCGGGCGCAGCAAAACCTAAAGATGGCGCTATCAAATTGTCGACTTGGTCATGCGTTATGCTCACTCAAACGATGCATGGTGAAGCTACATTCAGCGGGCTACTATTAACCAAGACAATAAATAGAACTGCTAGAATGGCGTCATGGAAAAAAATAGTGCAGTAGCCTGGATGCAGCGCAGCGAAATCCGGGATGAACTGAACGCAGCTCC
>JANTGD010000324.1 GCA_024763135.1 Thiotrichales bacterium
GAGGAGATCAGAGCATGAATAAATTAACAGCATTTGGACTGGGCACCGTATTTGGCATTGCTTTACTAGGCATTGTGGGTTGGAATTCCATGCCAAAGATGATGTTAAAAGAAACACCCAGCGCCTATTCGGTGGAAGAAACGGTACAACGCATCAGCGCCACAGCAAAAGAAAAAGGTTGGGTTGTTGCGAGCGTCAAGCCTCTTTCGAAATCCATCGCCAAACATGGCGGCGGTTCACTGCCTCCCGTTATGCTCGTGAATCTATGCCAAGCTCATCATGCGCATAAAATATTGAGTAACGATGCGAACAAAATCGTGTCGGTCATGATGCCCTGCACAATCTCAGTCTATGAAAAAGAAGATGGAAAAACCTATATCGGATCAATGAACGCCGGCCTGCTCGGCACCATGTTTGGCGGTGAAGTCGCAGAGGTGATGAGTGGCCCCGTTTCAAAAGAACAGAAACAATTTATTGCATCAGCAACTGCGCAGTAATTACTTAGCCGCGCTGCGATGGAACACAGGCAATCACGCACAAATTGGACGCCAGGAGAACCGGGCTGAGTCGCTGATAACCCATAGAAAGGCGCAACTCGAAGTCGCATTGCGCTCAGCGTACTTTGACTGGGTTCGATTCGAGTGACTCGGAACTACCCGATCGAGCAAGCCAAGTTCCCGATTTTGAAGCAGATGATACAATGTCTGCCGCACAGTCGTTACAATGCTACGCGCAAAATGGAGGCTGTCGTAAAACGGCTGTATAGACCTATCATTACATTGCGCGCTGCACGCTTTACCCGGGCTTCCCGCGATATCTTGCAACACCCTATCAAGCAAGTGAGTACAGATTAGGCGTACAGACGCCGGGCTGGGAGGAAGCCCGGCGCCCTCGACTGTAGGATTGCCCGATCTTGTCGAAGGATAGCCGCCACCGGGTCTCCCAAAGGTTGTCTGTAGCACAGGGGAAGTGGTACAACCTCGGGACGCTGCCAGATTACTGTCAGCGCGTCGTCGCCGAGTGGCGCTGTGGTCAGTTGCATAGCGCGTATTCATCGAGAGATGCAACCAAACTGCTCAACCACGACAGCCTATAATAATATTCGGAACCCGATGAAGGAAGCTCTAGATCAATTCGTAACACGGCACTTGCGGCGCAAAATCGCCCGCTTCTGCGTTGCGGATCTTCGCAATAGCCAGCTATTACCTGTGATCCGCGCCTTGAACTGGACGATTTTTCACCACAATCTGCTCGTGCCAGAATGAATCAGAGCTTCCTTAAGCCGATAACAGTATGCATGGCAAGCTACTTTTTGGATGCTCACCGGAATGTCTATTTTGGCGCAAATATTGCTTTATACCTATCCAACGCTCCGTCGAGCGCAATCATTTCGGCGAGCAGTAACGTCAACTGACATCTCGGCTTACACTGCAACCGAATAGTACGGACACTGCTACAGGCTTACGCGACGCTTCCGACTTTTACCTCGAGAGGAGACAACCCATGCAAGATCGAAACACCCCCCCTAAACCCCATGGTCAAATCAACAGCTGCTGGGATGCTCTGGAAATGCTCCTGGAAAAAGAGAAACCCGGCGATCTGGGACAATCACTGAAACTGGCAGATTTAGCCGAAAGTATTTATCTGTCACTTGGCAGTAACCGCGCATCCGGCAAACCAGGCACCTGAGCACAGGCGCCCCTGAGATTGGACGCAGGCCATGCGCCCGCTATCCACAATCCCAGATCGTTACGCTGTACCCCGGAAAGCCTCCTGAGGAGGCTTTTTTTGACTGCACTGTCAGGACTTCGCTGTTTCCGGTGGGTTCTCTTTTCCTTCAGTCTGCTGGGATTCCTGAGCAGATGCAGGATCGGTTTTAGCAACCGCGCTTTGTGCAGCAGCGCCACCGGAGGGGTCCGTGAAGCGATCATTGAGTGTCTGGATCAGGCGGTCTGCGGTCTCTCTTAAGGACACGAGCTTCTTGCGCGCGATACCACCCCATCCCATTGGTTTGGTTCTCAACACGCTGTGGAAAGGCCCGGTATTCTTGCGAAACGCCTTAATGACAAAGGGAGATTCGTCGGCGGACTTGAGCTGAGAGATAATACGGCCCGCCTGCCAGCGACGTATGCGATAGTGCAGCCACAATGCAGCGCCAAAGAGTACAACGATGGCCACACCTGCCAAGATCACGGCAAAACCCGATCCTGCGGCAATCGCACCCAAACTCGCGGATGACAAAACGTCCCAAAAAATGAACGCAAAAATGATGGCAATGGCAATAGCGCCAAAGACCACTGCATCGCTGATCAGTACCGCTTTGCGCCATTGTTTGAGCAGTGCTTCGACACGCGGCATCCAGCGTTGTTCGATTAGATTGGCGGTGTTTTCCAAAGATCCGACAATTCGGTAGGATCGTTCCACTCCGACTTTTTCGATTCGGCTGGTAATTTCGCCTAGATCGTGCTCGCGAATTCTTTGGTAACGTTCCTTGACGACGGGGTCGTCGATGTTGACAGCAGCAGACGCATTAAAAGAGCGATAAAAAGTACCTGCAGTCATTCCCGTTTGCACGATCGATTTTTGCCAGGCGGCGACCACATCATCAAGATTATCTTCCCGGGCAGAGGTATCGATCTGATTTAAAATAAACACAAATTTTGTGGCATCGCTGCGATCTATGGCGTGTTTAACCAGATGCTCAAGCGTATCCTGCATTGCGCGTGGTTCCGGATGACGCGCATCAAAAAACACCAACACCAGATCCGAAAGATCGACGATATGATCGGTGATCTTCAAAATTGTGTTCCGTTGCTCATCGGCATCGAAACCGGGCGAGTCAATCATGATCACGCCCTTGAGCTTGTCCGAATGACAGGTCTTCAGTTGCAGATAATTATCGATTTTCCCGCCCTCGCCGGATGAAACCTTTTCGATTTCCTCGCTGATCTGGTAGAACGGGAAACGCGGATCCGCGTCTAGAGATAATCCAGGTAATACGCGAGGCTCATCGTCAGCCGAATAAGTCAGGACCGTAAATTTGTCATCGACAGCTTGATTACCCGTTTGCTGCAAGTCCACACCCAGATAATTATTCACAAAGGTTGACTTACCTGCCGAGAAAGTACCCAGCACCGATACCAGAGGCCACCAGGAGATGGTATTGGCAAATGACTCATCGCGATCCAGCAAACCGGTACGATAACCGACCTGGTCCAAATCTTGAAAGTATCCCACCACCTCGACGAGCAGTGGACTCTCTGTCTGTAAATGCTGTTTGAGCTTATCAATTCTCTGCAGCAATGATTTTGCGGGCTTTGGCATAACACATGTCCTCGGCTACGGTTGTGCACCTGAGTCTACACTCAAAGCTTATACCGACGTTGTTAAAATTACTGTAACGACTCAGCGTATTCATGTTTTGCCCCATCTCGGTGTTATTTTCATACTCGAATGCTCACATATTAACTATATGCTCACATTCTCCGTGCGAAAATGCCTTGATAGGTACCAAAATCTAAACACACTGACTAGTTACAAATTACTAACATCCCCCAGCGGAACACCTCAGCTGAGTGCCGCTCAAAAATTCCAGATTGCGACATGAGCAGTTCTTACATCCGCCGCCGATCATGACCCGGCATTCACCCATTCCGTAGACTGCAACGTGACAGCATCCTTGGCCAATACCTGCGAGCTGTCAATCTGACCTCGGCAGCCTCCCCGCTAGTGTGCAGGCTGTTGTGCCTCCTGGGCCTGTGCAGGTTGGGGCGGTCGCGGCAGTTTCTGATAGATACGGTAGGCTCGCTGCCGATCAAAATTACCAATGTACTGAATCAGCGGCTGAGCGAGAAAGTACCTGCCTTGCTGAATGTAGAGGTTAGCCGCTCTTTCATAAGTATCCAGGGCCTCGCCAATTCGTCTTGCCTCAACAAGAAGATTGCCATACTCGTTGAGCAGATCCGGACTTTCCGGGTGTTCGCTGATCAACAGACGATAAATCTCAGCCGCCTGCTTGAAATCCCCCTTCCAAAACGCAGCACGTGCAGTAGCCAATGTGGGTTCGCTCTGAGCATCAACATCGGCTCGTCGGGTGGATTCAGACTGTAGCGGTAAATTAGCAGCATCGGGCGGCACTCCGAAATCAGAAGCCTGGATGGGCGCAGAGGGTGTTCCAGCTGGCACAGTTTCTACAGGAGCCTCAACCTGCTTCAACTGCAACTGATTGGTTTCAGTTTCTGCTACTCCGGTTTCTGCTACTCCGGTTTCTGCTACTCCGGTT
>JANTGD010000325.1 GCA_024763135.1 Thiotrichales bacterium
TGGTCACCTTATTGGTGATGAGAGGTTTTTCTGATTTGCCAGGTGCACCAAGAGCTTGCGTGGACTTTTGTGATCCAACTGAGATTTTTAGGTTCAACAACCTGTTAAGGACAATCGCTTCCTCATAACGATTACACAGATCAAGCACTACAGAGAAAACTCACAAATTCCCATTTCGTGCTCGCACCTCTGCCTGAATTGCCTGATGGTCACTGAGTCCGGATAAAAGCTCGACATCGCGCATTTCATAGTGCGCACTGCTGAACAGCCCATCCACCATGAGTTCAAGTGGCCCGGCACGGTGGAGTCTGGGGTCGATACTGGTGTTAATTTCAGTGGGAATCCAATCTCTCCAAACTTCTGTAAATTTTGCAAAAACTGGCCCCCCGCGTGGCGCGTTAAAATCCCCACTGAGAATAACTGCTTGGTTATTGAGCGCATCGATCATGCGCTGAGCCGCTGAAAACTGAAACGCTCTGGGCTCACCATCAGGCGTCCAGGGGAAATGCGTTGTGCCCACATGGAAATCTCCCTCTGGTGTCTTAACCGTTGCCAAGGCGAGTACATAACGGCTCGTATTTAATTTTGCTTCTATACTGGCACTGTCAAATAGCTGCATGCCGTCGCCCTGGCCGGCATAAACCAGTTCGTGGACATCGTTCAGCGGATAACGCGAAAGCATTGCAATACCATAAGGGCCCTGCCTCAACGCCTGTGGATGCCGGGCCATGGGGACCATGGTCGAATAATGTAACCCAGAGGCGGTTTTGAACTGCTCCAAATCCCCCGCCATCACTTCCTGGAGACACAACAGCTCCGGCGGTGTTTCTTTAAGAAAAGGTAAAATGCGCTCCAAGTGATTGGATCGCTCCACGTTTAGACTCATGAATTTCATGGGTGTTCTCTTTCTTTGTCGGCACTTACATGCTGTCTGAGTGACTGTCAGGGGCGGGCGTATCGTAATGCGCTGACTATTTTCGATCGATCCTAAAACAATCCAGAGTAGTGGCAAAGACATGCAATGACATTCACAGGTGACACCACATTGCGTGTTTCGTGCGTCCCTCAGCAATTCTAAAGCAACGACTGCATCTATGCGCAAGCGGGTTACGTAGGAACTATTGTTAGTTTTGTGACTCTCATTGACTAGCGCAATCCATAGTAAAGCCTTATACAGAGCACCCCGGAAGTTACAGGTCAAGGCGCGACTCGCTGGCACGGGCCAAGTTTTCGCCAAAAAGCGCAATACCCAACCGTAACGTCCGAAGCATCCTGCAGGCGGGTCTCTGGGCACTCATCCACGGTGTTGCGCCGGCTTGACATAGACTGGCTATGCCTATGCCGACACGCCGTGTATGAATGCCCGGAGCCCTCCCTGAGTGTGACTTTACTGTGAATTGTCTTAGGTAACTACTCAGCTAGCCCCTGAAATGCGTCAGCTCTGCGTTAAAAAACAGTCATTTACACCGGTAGAAACACATTTTTCACCTTGATCTGACATATTTTAGGAGGCAATCTGAGCAGTGACTTCGTTTTTAAGGAAGCTCTGATTAATTCTGACGCGAGCAGATTGTGGTGAAAAATCGTCCAGTTCAAGACGCGGATTGCAGGTAATAGCTGGCTATTGCGAAGATCTGCAACGCAGAAGTGGGCGATTTTGCGCCGCAAGATGCTGTGTTACGAATTGATCAGAGCTTCCTAAACAACTCACTGAGTAGTTGCCGTCTTAGTAGTATATGACTCACGGTTGAATTCTTTTCTGGAGATAATAATGCGTTATTGGTTTGGACTACTTTTGATGCAGATGCTTGTGCTCCCCCCAACACTCTATGCACAAAGCTCTGCCGGGTTGATCAGTATACCCAGTACACATGATGTGGCGACCACCGAATCGAAGCTAAAAGCAGCCTTGCAAAGCAAAGGCATGCAGATATTTGCACAGATCGATCATGCCGCGGCGGCCAAGCAAATCAAACAGACCCTGCACCCTACCCGCTTGATTATTTTTGGTAACCCTAAAATCGGGACAAAACTCATGCAATGCGACCAACGCATGGGTATTGAACTACCGCTGAAAATGCTGATTTACGAAGATGAGACCGGAAAAGTCTGGCTAAGCTATGCAAACACGCAAGTGTTTGCACAGCGCTATCGACTCGAAGCCTGCAGTGGAGTGCTCGAGAAAGTATCCAGAGCGCTGACAGGATTCGCCCAATCGGCCACCGAGTAACAGTGTGATACGTCATCGCTTGTCGGTTGCAGTTTTGTGGCTGACAAGTTCTGCGTGGGCCAGTCACAAGCTAAACATCCCGGGCAACCATGCTCTGAGCCTATGCCACACAGAACACTCTGAATCCCAGACGCCTGTCCGGCAACAGGGGCAGTGGCGAGGACCTGTGATTTTTATCAAATATTGCATAAGTTCGTGCAGGTGATAAAAACCCTCGCTTCCTCCCTCCGCAGCAGCCGTTATCAGTGGAGTACGCAGCTCCCTCCTTGAGCGACCTTTATTGGCCACTGCAAGGTACTAACACAGGCGATAGCAGCGCTGATACTCACATTCAAACAAACAGGCTCACATCAGATTGTTGCGCAATCGGTAGAAAACTTGCAGCACCCACCCAGTCAGAGACTTCATCAACAAAATCATCCAGCTCATAACCGAATAAATCCACCGTCATCTGGCAGGCCACGAGCTTGACATCGGCTTCAACGGAAAGCGCACGCAATTGCTCGATCGATGCAACACCCTTTTGTTTCAAGGTCTGTTGCATCATGCCGGTGGCAGCGGCTTCAAAACCAGGCAGGTTCGCCATGAGCGCATTGGGCAACGAGAGGTTGGCGCTGCGTAGCCACTGCGGTCCAACAGGCAATTTCATGGGCATCGCGGGGTTGCCTAGTGGACTGACCTTGAGGTCGAGATCTTTTTTAAGCAACTCCAAACCATAGAAGGTAAAAAAAATGGCCACCTCCCAACCAAGCGCAGCGGCTGTGGAGGCCAGAATAAAAGGGGGATAAGCCATGTCCAGCGTACCTTTTGTCGCAATGATCGTCATAGATGGTACGTGATTGGCCTGACGTTCGGCCATTTTCTGCTCAAAGCGTTCGTCAAACCACACAGCGAGGGCTTCCATGTCCATGCCGTGTGGGATATTGGCTGCTGCTGTCATAAATCACCTCCTCTTAGGCTTTGCGAATGGTAAATCGAAATACACCGTGATCATCGTCAGACTCAAGCAACTCATTACCTGTCTGTTCACAGAAAGAACGAAAGTCTTTCACTGAGCCGGGATCGGTCGCTTGAATCTCAAGTGTTTCACCACTGGACAAGCCAGACAGCGCCTTCTTTGCTTTGAGAATCGGTAGGGGGCAATTGAGTCCACGGGTATCCAAGGTTTGTGTCGCGTTTGTCATCATCTGCTGATCTCCTCTTCGGGTTGGATTAACTGACCGGTCGGTCAAATCATGCACAAAAAAATTTTTACTGTGGGTACTGTGCGCCGATGCGTATCGTCAATACGGCGCTGCCCAGCGCTTGGATCACTTCTGGGTCATTGCGCGTCTTGGCCTGCAGCATCAGGCCTTCGAGATAAGAAAACATGGCAGCTGCAGTGGCTTCGGTATTACAGGCAGGTATATCACCAAGTGTAACCGCTTCATCAAGGGTTGCCTGTATTTCCTGCTCCACTTTGCGAAAGAAAGTGGCTACCTTACTGCGGATCGTCTCATCCAAGGTCGCCATTTCTGACACAATGTTACCATAGGGGCAACCCAGGGTTTTGCCGGTTTGCTCGCGCGTAAGACGCTGAAACTCATAGATATTATCGACCAAGGCAGCTATGCGCTGCATAGGCGCCAGTGACGGAAGAAAAGAGCGCGAAAAAATATCTTCTTTGAGTTCGACAAAATACGTGTCGAGTACCGCAAGCGCCAACGCCTGCTTCGATGCAAAATAATGATAGAAACTGCCCTTTTGCACACCCGCTGCATCACAAATCTCTTTGACTCCCACGTGCCCATAATTCCGAGCATAGAGCAAATCGCGTGCGCTCAGTAACAGCCGTTCTCTTGTATTCATTCCCCTATTCATAGTTAAAAGCGTACTTGACCGACCGGTCAATTTCAACCCCACACAGCACTTTTATGCAATGTCTTAATCATCCTAAAAACCTCAGTTGGATCACAAAAGTCCACGCAAGCTCTTGGTGCACCTGGCAAATCAGAAAACCCTCTCATCACCAATAAGGTGACCACGA
>JANTGD010000326.1 GCA_024763135.1 Thiotrichales bacterium
GGGGGAGAGGGGGCTACGAACTCCGAAACTTGAGTAATAAGAAGTCACCCAGAAAAACGCCACCTTCGGGTGGCTTTTTTTTGGAGCGCCCAGACGGGATGCAAAGGGTTCTGACACGAATGGCACTTACTGACGCTCATCCCATTGAAATTATAGAAAAAGTGACCGGTGTAACGTTAGGCTTTAAATCGCCAAACAATCGAGCTACATCAGGGACTGCATTGTTAGGGATCAGAGCCCTTTTCTTGTTCAGACTGTTGTGGTGGTCGGTGCGGGTGGAGTAGGCGTTGCAAGCACAATTATCGAAGGAATGGTCAAAGAAGGGCTAACCCGGCAACAGGTGCGACGCCAGATGTTCATCCTCGATGGCCGGGCTATTTTGAGATATGCCTGCATGTTTCCCGGCCTGAGATTTGCCGCGGTGTATGGCGAATGTACGTGCATCAGGGGTGGGCTGAGTCATTACAGTCAATCAGTTCGCAGGGATCGGGGCCGCAGGTTTGCAGTCCCGTATCTGATTGTCGACTGGCACCGCATCCGCTTTCTTTTCCACGTACTGCTGCCAGTTGAAGTCCGGCTTGGCCTGGTAGTCTACCCAATACAGTGTGGACTCATCGCTGCGCACATCCACCTTCGGATCAAAGCCCATGCTCCGAACCAATTGCACCCGACTCTCTGAGCCGCTCTTTAAGGTGAATAGACCCAATGACACCGAGTTATTGTGTTCCCCACCACTGACCACGAAGTAATCCCGGAAGCCTTGCTGAGCAAGCTGTTCGGCAACCGCCATTGCCGCATCGCGGCTGGGGAATGAGGGCAGATAGACCCAATATCCCCGCACCCTGCGTTGCTGCTCGGTACGCAGTGCAGGTGCCGTAACGCCTGCTTTTTGCAACCGCTCCACTAAAGCTTGTGCACGTTCTGGATCGGAAAACGGCCCCAGTGAATAACAGCCGAGCCCATCCGTGGGAGGCTGATCCGCAGCAACATCGGCCACTTTGGCAGCCGCGTCAGCTTCCTTTGCAGGCGCGGTTGTGGCCAGTGCCTCATGATCAACGGGCGTCCCATCCGCCTCGGTCTCCAGCTCCAGCTGATGGATGCCCGCCTCCTCAGAGCCGGCATCCGGTGGAGGGCTATCTAGGTCAGAGCCGGCTGTCATAGCTGCATCAGGCAATGGCACCGCATCCAGGCGCGTTTGCGTGGCACTCGCCAGTTGTTGCCCCAGCGGGCGCGTATAGGCTTCTGGCACTGCGCTCTGCGCGCTGGGCGCTGAACCGGCTTCCGACAAGGTCACCAACAGTGGGATACCCGGATTACCCCGCGCAAAATTACGTGCAGGCGCCTGATCCTCCTTGGGTAACAAAAAATAGAGAATATTCAGCGCAAGTAAAAATAAAACGAAATAACGCATGCTCAATCCTTTTTCAGTCCGGCCCGCGCTACCTGCGCTGCTGGATCTGCGTCTTCTTAGCCAGAGCTGCCAGACCTCTGAACAATAACCACGCATCGAGTTTCAATTGCTGCGGTAACGCCGCGTGCAATAAGCCAGCATCTCCGCCTGTGACAATCGCTGGCGTGGTTTGCCCCAGATCCCGCCGCATACGCTGCAGAATGTCACGCACTCCACCCACAAATGCCCAATAGGTGCCCCCGCCAACGCACTCGCTGGTACTTTGCCCATACAGAGGTTGATTGGAGATTGCACCGATTTCAATGCGGTCTGTTTGGGCCGCCAGCGAACGGCGCATGAGACTCACACCAGGAAAAATAACGCCACCAAGGTGTACCGGTCCGTTACCGAGCGCGTCAATCGTCACCGCAGTGCCGGCACTGATGACAATGACGGGCGCACCGAATGCCCTATAGGCCGCCAGCAAGCAAAGATAACGATCGATACCCAAACGGCTGGGGTCCGCGTAGGCCAGAGGAAATTCAGGCCGCGCGGGGATTGTAGCAAACTCGACGGCTTCTGCGCCCAACGACTTCAAACTCTCGCAAAAACGGGCGTTAAACGTCGCATCCCTGACACTCGCGATGCGCCAGCTGCCACCCGCTTGTGTCGCCATAATCTGTGCTGCCGCCGCTACGGCCGGGTGCGTCTGCGCATAGACGCGGGCCTGCGGCAACCGCTGCCCCAGATCCTGCGCCGCCATCCACTTGAAACGGGTATTTCCCAGATCGATCAAACCCATCATGGTTGATTGTGTGTACGCAAGCTGACTTCGCCGGAGGCATAGCTTCGGGTACCATTGGCCTGTGCTAAACGGAAATGAAACTGCGCATCGACCCCCGCGCCAATCCCGTGGATTACTCGATCTCCGGCAAGCACACTGACCGGCTGCCCCAAAGTCAGATCAAAATCTGGCCAACGACCGGCGATATAGCCCTGACCATGCGCGGGATAATCCTGCAAAAACGGCAATAACCGATCCAGAATCCGTGCTGCGAGGTTATTGCGGTCCAAAGAGGTGCCTGCCAAGTGCTGATTCAAGCTGGTCCAGGGTTGATCGATATTGGCTGTTTCATCAGGCATGAGTACATTCAATCCAATGCCTACGATCACATCGCAGGCATTGCGCGTGGCCCTTGGGATCTCCACGAGAATGCCTCCGAGCTTACGATTGTGCACGTACAGATCGTTCGGCCATTTCAAGCCGGTACCTGGGGGCAGTAACGACGTCAATGCCTCGATCACCATCAGACCTGCGCCCAGACTCAACCCATTGAGCCCGGAGGCAGGCACAGGCACCGATTGGCGCACCGATAAATAGAGATTGCAGCAAGGCGGAGAGATCCACTGCTTTCCACGACGCCCGCGCCCCGCGGTCTGGGACTCCGCCAGACACACCTGCGCACCTGGCTTTTCAGACGGCTGGCGCAATAAATATTGATTGGTGGAATCCAGCGTAAAATGCACCTCTAGCGCGTCTATCAGCCCAGCCGCCTCGGGCGCCAATCCCGCCATAATGTGCGTGCGAGATAAGGGGTACGTGGGGGCATGCCAGGTTACAGCGCCAGCACAATCCATCTGTAACTGCAGGCCCGCAGTCTGCAGGCTGCTCACGGCAGCAAGTACTGCACTTCGATTCCAGGACAGGCGCTGCGCCAGCGCATCGACAGAAATTGGAACACCATCCGCCAATTGCGCCAAAATACTGCTAAAATCTGAGTTCATTCAGGTTTCAATGTCCCACATTCATGTTCAGCAAACGAGCCATGCAACACGGAAAGTTCCTCGGTCTCGCCCTCACCATTGTGGCAGGCATGAGCCACGCCGGGGACAAAGTGTATCAATATCACGGTCACGATGGGGTTCCCCTGTTTACCGACCAGCGCCTGCCCCATGTTTCCCCGATCAAGATCACCTACTATGGTCGCCCCACCGCAGTCGGCAGCTGCAACCTGAATTCAAACCGCATCCAGAAACGCATGCACCGCTATACAAGCCATATCGAGGCAATGGCGGATCGTTATGAGGTCCCGGTCACGTTGATCAAGGCCGTGATTGCCGCCGAATCCTGTTTCAACCCCAAAGCAGTCTCACGCGTCGGCGCCCAAGGCCTGATGCAACTCATGCCCAATACCGCGAAAATGCTCGGGGTCACCGACTCCTTCGATCCCAAACAGAATATTCGCGGTGGGGTAAGCTATCTGCGCATGTTGCTCGATCGTTTCGATCAGGACGAAGAACTCGCACTCGCAGCCTACAATGCCGGCCCACAAGCGGTGAAAAAATACGGCCGTATCCCGCCCTTCAAAGAAACCCAACGCTACGTCAAAAAAGTCATGAGACTGGCGCAGAGCTAACCCTGGCGTAACGACTCAGCAAGCTGTCTCACAATAAAGTCACTGCTCAGTTTGCCCCTGAAATACATCAGATCAAGGCTCAAAATGAGTGTTTACACCTGTCAATGACCATTAACAGGCTGTTAAGGAAGCTCTGATGTAATGATTCAGCGTATTCATCTTTTGCCCCATCTCGGCGTTATTTTTGTGCTCGAATGATCACATATTAACTCTATGCTCACATTCTCCGTGCGAAATTGCCTTGATAGGTACCAAAATCTAAACACGCTGAGTCGTTACGCTCTGAGCAATTCGTAACACGGCATCTTGCGGCGCAAAATCGCCCACTTCTGGCAGGCTGTTGAAAAACTCTCAGGTGAGTGCGAGACAAGGCAAAATCTGGAGAAAAAGCGCAGTTTACAC
>JANTGD010000327.1 GCA_024763135.1 Thiotrichales bacterium
GAGGGAATGCATTCAATCAAAGCATTCAGGCTTAAAATCCCCTCACCCCAACCCTCTCCCTGGGGGAGAGGGGGCTACGAACTCCGAAACTTGAGTACTAAAAAATGATCGTTTACGCTTTTAAACTGACATTTTTTGCCTTGAGCTGACGTAGACCAGGGGCAATTGCTAAGACAATCCATAGTCAAGCTACATTCAGCGGGTCTCTGGGTGCTCAGGCACAAGCGGCACCGGCGCAGTCCCGTGGATGAGTGCCCAAAGGCCCGCTGGTGGAGGACTCTCCAGATGTTACCGCCCGGTACTGCGCCGTTTGCCCCTGCTGCGCTTGGTGACCGTCAAGTGGCTGTACCGTGCATTGTAGCGTTGTAATTCTACGAACGAAAATAAAATTGTGAAAACTTTTTTCACGTTCTATAGTCATAAGAAAAACATCCTCCAGAAAAGTCCAGGGAACTGTCCGAGAACAGTCCTCAGCGCGGTGAGGTGAGATTTTGAGTGTTACATTTTGCTGCAGTTTGGCGTATCGGCAATCAATTGTTGCATCAGTGCTTACATCTTAATGCCTTCGAGAGGGCAGTATGCAGGTTGAAAGAGCTCATGCACGAACGACCGCTATTGAGCGCGCCTATTGACAGAGCAGTGAGGGCAAAATCGACAACCTTTGTCGATCTCGAGTGATCGATGGCGACCCAGCAGGCTTGGAGTTCGGCCGAGATCAAGGCATTTTTGTGTACGAGATTGGCTAAAATGATGAGTCTGCTGCTGTCGTGTCCCTTCTCGGACAATCCCCTGAGCGGTGCCTGGTGGGGCCACCAACTCAGGAAATGATATCGATGAATCACAGTAGCCAGACTACACCTGTGGGTGTATTGATTGTTGAGGACGATGCTGCGGCCAGGACCCGTTTTGCGCAGGCCATACAGGAACAAACAGATATGTTGCTGTTGGATGCCGTTACCTGTCTTGCAGAAGCACGCTCGGTGCTGACGGTCAGCCGACCCGATGTGCTGTTAGTGGATCTTGGTCTGCCCGACGGGGATGGCACTGAATTGATCACAGAAGTTGCGCTGCAATGGCCCAATACTGAGATTATGGTGATTACCGTTTTTGGAGACGAGCGCCATGTACTCAGAGCCATTGAGGCTGGTGCCTCTGGGTATTTACTCAAGGAAGAGGACAGCACGCAGATTGGCCACTGTATCCGTCAGCTCATGCGGGGTGGATCGCCAATGAGTGCCTCGATTGCGCGGCATTTACTCACTCGCTTTCGACACAGGGCGCCAGATAATGAAACAGTGCCGCCGGTGGTTAAGCAGGTACAGCCAGATCTCACGGACCGCGAACTGGATGTGTTAAGGCTGATTGCTAAGGGATATAATTCCAATGAAATCAGTAAGCTGCTAAATGTAACCTACCATACGGTCACCTCACATATCCGCAATATCTACCGGAAACTTGCGGTGCATTCTCGTAGTGAAGCCGTTTTCGAAGCCGTGCAACGAGGATTAGTGCAGTTCGGCTAACTACCTTGCGGTTATGTATGCATCAAATGTCGGTGGGTTGGGATGGTCGGGCAGGGAAGGGAATTGTGTGAAGCATGCTACGAGTGTTGTCCCAACGGAGTACGCGTGTGTCAATCGAGGGCAGTGTGGTTGCCTGGCAACGACTGTGCGTGTTGTCAAACAACAAAGTCACTGCTCAGATTGCCCCTGAAATCCATCGGATCCAGGCGAACAATGTGAGTCTTACCTTATGACCATTTTTAAACGCAGAGCTGGCGTATTTCAGAGGTCTGCTGTCTTTGTGGCGCGCGAAAATGTCTTATTCTCGATAATAAACCCAAGTAAGCTGAGCACTAACCAAGGTTTTAAATGATCGGGCCATGATCACCTGACTGTACCGCGCTACCATAGGCTGACTGCCGATTGTCGGCTGAGGAATCGAGGGTTTACCTGGCAATGCAGCCTACGCGTCTTTTATTTTTGTTCACATGGCCAATGTGGACAACCCTTATTGTGGTGCTGTTGTTCTATTTTCTTGTCCAACAGCTGGCGCCCAATGTAGCGGCGCTCAAGCTCAACGATGTGGTGTTTTCTCCCACGCATGTGCCAGGAGAAGTGTATACCGGCGCCCATTCCGGCGAGGCCGTTTCTCTGCCGCACAATTGGAGCCGCGAGGGCTTTGCAGGGCAACATGCTTGGTATTTCGCCCGCCTCAAGCTCAATGTACCCCCCAACCGCTTGTGGTGCATCTATCTGCCGTCTGTGGCGGCAAACGCAGCAGTTTATGTCAATGGACGTTTCTTAGGCTCAGGCGGCGAAATGTCCGTACCGCCCACACGCAACGACTTCCGCCCCCTGTATTTTGCGATTCCCAATGGCATGCTGATTCCAGATGAGAATGAAATCGCGGTGCATGTGGTATCCGATCCACCGGGACGTGGATTTCTTGGCCCGTTGTTGTTGGGGCCGGACGAAACATTGGGACATAGCTTCAAGCGCAGTCACTTTATTCGTGTCACGTTGGTGCAGTTCATAGCAGTGAGTTTATTAGTCTCGATGTTCTACGTCGGGGTGTTGGCCATTAAAACGCGCGACAGCGTGTATTTCTACTTTGCCGCGCTACTCGGTGCGGGCACACTTTTCGATGCATCGCTGCTGTTGATCGACTTGCGTTTACCGGGTCGCTATATGGATTGGCTGCGTATGTTGGGTACGGGTTGGTTGGTGGTGTTTTTGATCTTTTTTCTACACCGCTTTTTGAATATCTACCGCCCGCTGATCGAGCGCATCGTCCTGATTTGGGCGGTAACAGGCACTGTGTTGTTAGCGTTGTTACCGCATGCCTGGGCTTACTCCGTGAGCAGCTACTATTGGGATGTCATGACCATTGTTTGGGGGGGGTATGCGCTTGTGATTGCCTGGCATGCGAGTTTCAAAGTGCAATCCAAGGAATATTGGGCCATTGCACTGTCGGTGCTCGTGCTCCTTGGCGCCGGGGTCCGCGACTGGATTATGTACACTGAAAATCCGGAGATCTTTCAAGGCACCCTGCTGATTTATGCCATGGTCTATCCCTTAGTGATATTTGCCTGGGTCCTATTGCAACGGTTTACCACCGCGTTGTCAGAGGCGGATCTGCTCAACCGTGAACTGGAAGACCGGGTGAAACGGCGCGAAGCAGAACTGGCAGCTAACTATGAAAAAATCAGCGCGGCCAAACAACAGCAAGCCTTGATCGAGGAACGTGAGCGCATTATGCGCGACATGCATGACGGCATCGGCGGGCAGTTGATTGCGGCGACCGCCGAAGCTCGGCAAGTAGGGAGTAAGCGTCTGGTCGATTCCTTGGAATGCGCATTGGCCGATCTGCGTCTGATGATCGATTCCTTTGAACCGGTGGATGAAGATCTGGGGACTGTTTTGGGCCTTGTCCGCATGCGCTTGGAGCGACGCCTGCGCAATCACAATCTGCATTTCGACTGGCGGGTCGAAGATCTGCCGCCAATCAAGGATTTTGGCCCGCATAAGGTGTTGCAGGTCATGCGTATTCTGGAAGAGGCGGTTACCAATGTCGTGCGGCATGCGCAGGCAAGCCGCATTATTGTTTCGGCCCGAGAAAAGCTCCGTGAAGGCATCGCGGGAATTGGCGTAGAAATCATTGATGATGGCCGGGGAATCGATCCGGCGGCGCCCAAAGGTTCAGGGCTGGAGAATATGCGTTATCGAGCGCAATCGATCGGCGGCCATCTCGTGGTCGAAGCAGTGCAACCGGGCACAGCAGTGCGTTTATGGTTACCGCTGGTGCCTGCTACTGCATTCGCTTGATACCGGGAGAATTAAGGAAGCGCGGATGTAACGACTCAGCGTATTCATCGTTTGCCCCTCTCGGCGTTATTTTCGTACTCCAATGGTCACATATTAACGATAGGAAGCTCTGATCAGTTCGTAACACGGTATCTTGCGGCGCAAAATCGCCCACTTCTGCGTTGCGGATCTTCGCAATAGCCAGCGATTACCTGCGATCTGCGCCTTGAACGGGACGATTTTTCACCACAATCTGCTCGCGCCAGAATTTATCAGAGCTTCCTTAAACCTAAAAACCTCAGTTGTGCGCAAAAAAGACGCGTAAGATATTGGTGTGCATGGTGACTCGGAAAAACTCGTGGTCACCTTATTGGTGATGAGAGGTTTTTCTGATTTGCCAGGT
>JANTGD010000328.1 GCA_024763135.1 Thiotrichales bacterium
GGTGACCACGAGTTTTTCCGATTCACCATGCACACCAATATCTTACGCGTCTTTTTTGCGCCCAACTGAGGTTTTTAGGGTTAAGGAAGCTCTGATTCATTCTGGCGCGAGCAGATTGTGGTGAAAAATCGTCCAGTTCAAGGCACGGATCGCAGGTAATAGCTCGCTATTGCGAAGATCCGCAACGCAGAAGTGGGCGATGTTGCGCCGCAAGCTGCCGTGTTACGTATTGATCTGAGCTTCCTAAATAAGACAATCCATAGGAAAGCCTCATTCGGTGGGTTTCGGTGCGCCGCACCGGCAATGGTCTGGTCCTTGCCGGGAACCGCAATACCGAGCCATAACATCCGGGGCGCTCTGTCTGAGGCTTTACGATGGATTGTCTGGGTGTCACTCTCAGATTGCCCCTGAAACACGTCAGATCAAGGCGAAAAATGCGAATCTACACGTACGTGTTATTGAGCAATTTTTATTTTAGAGCCAGCGCGGGCCGGACGCTCCATTAAAAAGCCAGCACGTTACGGCTAAACATGAGCTATTTTATTGCCGGGTTAATCGTAATAGCAGGCTGGTGGAAAGATACTGGTGCGTGCAGTGGCGTGTCCGCTACGGTTAGGCCACAGGCTCTGATGGCTGCACCCAACCCAAAGGATTATTAGGGTCAACACCTTCCATAAACGGCTTTTTCCGCGAAGCATGGGTAACCTGATATACAAGCCCCATCCAATTACCAATAATAGCCTCACCGGTATCGTGCCAGGTGTTTTCAAGAAGAGTCGTAAGAAAGTCCTCCGGAAACTCGGGAACCGGCTCTGCGGTGTCCCGCGCTTGCAGGAGTAGCTGACGGTAGTCGTCTAATACGGCACGTGAAAGCAGGCCGAAGTAATGGTCTGGAAATGGCGGGTAATGCTCACGCCCGCCCTGAAGATACACTCCGATTTCTCGTTTATATTCTTTGAGCAAACTGATCGTGTCGTATTCGGGATGGCCCTGAAAGTAGACTGTACGCAAACCATCCGGGCTGACCGCCAAATGAACGCTCGCCTCCTCGCTCTCTGCCAACACGCATAAGCCCGCATCTTCAAACATTTTCCGGTCTACTTGATTGTAGCGGGAATGCGGCACATCGAAGCGCGTGTTGACATCGTTAACCAGCGGATGCGTTTTATCTGCGATGAGATGACTGAACACACCCCAGCGTTTCTCAGCTAAGCGATACCGGCTACGCCCATATCGATGCTGAAATGCAGCATGGGTGGCAAGGCAAGAGCAGAGGGTCGATGTCACATGTTGCTCCGCCCAATCCAAAACCCGGGTCAGCGGTGCCCAAAATGGCTCCTGCTCAAGATTGGGATGAGTCACATTAGCGCCCGTAATGATCAGTGCATCGAGCCCCTCCTCCCGCAACGTTTCAAAAGACTCATAATGGGCCTGAATATGCGCCTGCGCTTTATCACTGCGTGGCAATTCCTCAAGGGTAAAGGGGTGCATATAAAACTGCGCGATGGGATTGCTTGCCCCTACGAGCCGATAGAACTGCCGCTCAGTCGCCTCCAGGGCCTTATCAGGCATCATGTTCAACAGACCGATGTGCAGCTCGCGAATATCCTGATGGTGTGCACGCTCGGGCGTGAGGATCACTTGGCCTTCGGCACGCAGACGATTGAAAGTAGGGAGATTGGAATGGGCAACTATGGGCATAAAACGCTATGACCTTTTGATCGCTTCTTCAATGAGTGTGGTAAAGTCCGCAGCCGAGTTCACCTCGGCGATTTCCCGCGTTGAAACGGTATAGCCATAGTGTTCGGCAATGGCTTGATAGCGTGGAATACGGGCATAAAACAGGCGGGGAAAACTCCAACGTACAAAATCATCCGGATCAATCAGAGAAGGAAACGCAAGCTCCCGTTCCTGCATGTAAATGGCGAGCTGCTCATCAAGAAATGACTCGCGATAATACATCGGCTTGGGACTGCGTTCCGCGCGCTCGATGAGCACCTTTTCATCTTCCTTGGTCGCCTCGATGTAGAGAATCAGAGTGTTCTCCGCCAAAACCTCGAGCACCTGCTGATTGTCCAACTCGCAGACACTTCCGCCTGCATCGTTGATAAAATGCTCATAGCCATAGATATCGTGCGCTTTATGGATAAACTCAGGCACATCCAGCATCGCTGCGATTTCCGCCTGAAGATGCAATGCCTGACGCCGCTTGTACTCGACGAGATTCAAACCACCCAACTCTGGATTACCGAATTTACCGAGAAAGCTGGAGACAGGCTTGAGATGATCGACGGAAATATTGTTGCGGATAAAAATCGAATCGGAACGCAATAGATCACGCAAGAAAGGCACCTGCATCGCTTGCTGTTTGATATTGTCCAGAATGGGTTCATCCAGATAGCGGGTACCAATGCGATAGTCGCCGGAGTAGTGGAACCAATGATCTTCCCGAAGCAGACAAGACAAACGCGTCTTGCCAACTCCCGACATACCGAGCAGGGTGACACATTTGTTTGGCCAATCTCTGAATTCACTGTTGCTGAGCTTCACCGTGTCTGTATTCCTACGGTTAAATTTTCGGAGCGGTAGCGTCTCACGTCGTTTGCTCTCTGTCCAGATGGCGGCGTGGGGGAACACGCGCATCGGCAAAGACCCACACAACCGGGTAGCACCCCGCTCCAATGCAAAATCGTCGTCCCTCTTGCGTCAGTTCGGCATTGCAGCACTATCGATAATTCGCGGCTCGATCTCAAGTACAATGTCAAACTTGGCTGCGACCGATGTGATAATGTCCTGAGCCAGGGCTACAATCTGGCGGCCACTTGCCTGACCATGATTCACCAGCACCAACGCGTGGCCGCCCGACACTCCAGCATCCCCCTGCCGATAGCCTTTCCAACCCGTCTGCTCGATTAACCATGCGGCGGGGATTTTTTGCCTGGAATCCGTTTGGGGAAAACCGGGCATTTGCGGAAATTGCGTTTTGAGCCGATGCGCCAGAGCGGATTCGATCACGGGATTTTTGAAAAAACTTCCCACATTGGCCAGGCGTGTTGGATCGGGCAGCTTCTGATTGCGAACCTCACAAACTGCCGCGGCAATCGCTTTGGCACTCAGCAGCTGCCCTGCCAGACGCTCGCGGAGACCCGCATAATCGATGCGCCAGTTGGGACGACGAGGTAAACGAAAGGTGACTGAAGTGATCACCATGCGATCCTGCAGTTCGTGTTTGAATACGCTGTCGCGATAACCAAATCCGAGCGCGTCCCGATCAAAGCGGGTGAATTCGCCCCGCTGCAGATCAAAGGCTTCCAGTTCATAGAAGACATCAGCCAGCTCTACGCCATAGGCGCCTATGTTTTGCACCGGTGCGGCGCCCACCGTACCCGGAATCAACGCTAAGTTCTCCAAACCGGTAAACCCTGCGCGAATGGTCCACATCACCCAAACATGCCAGGGTAGGCCAGCTTCGGCCCGCAGGTAATGAAAATCAGCATCCGCGCGTAGATACTCAAACCCAGTGGTTTGCATTCGCAGCACTAAGCCCGGGAAATCACTCGCGAAGACCAAGTTCGATCCACCCCCCAGCACCAGGACTGGTTCCCGAGCAAACCACTCTTGCCGATGTAGCGCACGCAGATCATTGTTTGCAGTAACATTGACCATAAGCCGGGCGCTCGCATTCACCGCTAAAGTCGTGTGCGCTCGCAGACTGGCTTCTTTCAGAATGTCTACCACCTCGGTTTCCTGTACTCGTAAATCCAATGTGTCAATACTAAGACAATCCATAAGTAGAACCCCGCCTCGCAGGGAGCGCCCCAGCTGTTACGGCTCGGTGTTGCGCCGTTTGGCAAGGACCGCGCCATTGCCCGTAAACCGACCCTTGATCCGTAACAGCTGGGGCGCGCTGTACGAGGCTTTACTATGGATTGTCTTAGTAGCATAGTGTGGCACATCAACCTAAAAACCTCAGTTGGGCGCAAAAAAGACGCGTAAGATATTGGTGTGCATGGTGAATCGGACAAACTCGTGGTCACCTTATTGGTGATGAGAGGTTTTTCTGATTTGCCAGGTGCACCAAGAGCTTCCGTGGACTTTTGTGATCCAACTGAGGTTTTTAGGATCAATAGCATCCCCACCCGCCACGAACCCTTGGGCGTAACCCTTCGCAATTGCACAGCATGA
>JANTGD010000329.1 GCA_024763135.1 Thiotrichales bacterium
GTGGCGGTTACGTCACTGTAATGGTTCGCGGAGAAACTGGTGCGGTTAACGCTGCAGTTCGTGCGGGCGCAGATGCATGCGAGCGCGTAGGTGACGGTATTGTTGCTGCACACATTATCGCACGCGTTCACTCTGAAGTTGAGAGCATTCTCCCTTCAACAGAAGCTTAAGAACTTCTTAGCCTTATCCCTTACCCTGCCCTGCAGGGATAAGGGATTTTTTTCAATCCAGCAGCGGCTGGGCTGATAGTACAAAGAGACATCAACTATGCGACCGACTTCCTTAGATGATTCCTGGATGGAAACTAAGAAAACAGCAAGTTTAACGCGCCGTTTCGAGTTTGACAGCTATTCGTCTACGCGAGTATTTCTTGACCAATTAGCTGATCTATCTGAAGCGCAGGGTTATTACCCGAATTTGAATTTTAATCGGACTCAAGTCAATGTGAGCATTGAAAGTGAGACCGGCAAACTGGGCCAAAAAGAGTACGAATTTGCGGAAGAAACTCAAGCGATTTATGAGCGTAAAGCCCCCTCAGGAGTGCATTGATGGCTGCAGAAGGCACTAAAACTGAGGCTAAAAAAACAGTCGCTGGCAAGAAATCCGTGGCTGCAAAATCTACCAGCCCAAAAACTCAGCGTCCAACACCAGCGACTTCCACATCACGCAGGGCTGCCTCAAACACAGCAGTGGTAAAACCGACGCCTAAAAATCCTTCTGCTGCTCAAAACTCGAGTTCAAAAACCGCTGAGAAAAATACCCCGAGTGGCAAGACAACCAATAAAGACCATCAATCCCCGACTTTGGGCGCCAGCCCAATAGGGAATATGGATATTACCACTCAACCCGGCCGTGTTTGGCCTGATTGAGCGTAGTTTTACGCCTCTTTATACGAATTCGTCATGGCAATACAGCTCAGTGACTACCAGGACATTCTCGACGAGTTAGGCGACACCGCAAACGAAGTGCTGGAAGCAAACTGGCATGATGCGGCGCGTGTGTTTACACCTCGAGGACTCGACATGTATCTGCGCGGCGCCGCGGGCCTTAAATCATTAGGCCGAGGTACCGATCTGGTGGTTTCATTTATCGAAAGCGCGCCCCTGGTTGCCCGGGAAATCGGTGAGCAAGCGGTCTCTGAGTTATTGTCCGCAGCCATTCAAATGTATTCCAGGACCAGTGCAAGCGTTTTGGTTCTGCTGTTTTCTACAGCCCCCACTGCAGCCACCCGTCTCGGAGAGCTTGAGTTATTCAAAGGTTATATTGCGTTACTGAATAATTTACTGGCGCAAGCCCCGCGGGCATTGCGCCCCATGCTCGAAAAGCTCGATACCCTGCTGGGTTACCTGACATTGGGTGGTCTACGCCGTTGGGCAAATTGGGGTGTATCGGCATATAAAAACGATTTTGCTGCTCAGGCTGCTTACTTTGGCCTGGAGAGCGAAGAATCGCTCGCCATGATGCGTAAAGAGCAGCGTGGCGTTCTGTTTGTGGATGTGCAGCGGCGGTTGATCATGTACTTACGGGCGCTGTGGGGACAAGACTTCTTTTTGCGCCCGACATCAGGTGATTTCGAAAGCCGTGAAGGCTATCGACCCTACATTGAACATTACTACATTCATCTGCCTGATGCCTTTGATGATTATGGCTTGGGGGATGCTGAGCAAGATGGGGATATCGAAAAAGTAGCGGGCCTTGAAGTATTTCGTGCCGCTGCCGCGCATGCTGCAGCGCATATTGTTTACTCCCGCTTTGACCCGGACGCGGAGCACTTGAGCAACCTGGAAAAAGCCATGATCGGGCTAGTCGAGGACGCTCGGGTCGAAGCCCTCGCCATCCAGGCATTTCCCGGCCTCAAACCACTTTGGTTAAGTCTGTCTCCGGCAGAGATCAAAGACGATTCCACCGCCTCGCTACTCGAACGCATGGCGCGCGCCATGCTGGACGATTATTTTCGTGAAGACAATCATCCCTTAGTTGAAGCTGCCCGTGCATTGTTTGAGCGTGCCCGGGAGCGACTGAACGATCCGGCAATGGCTAAGGATCTCGGATTAGAGCTCGCCAATCAGGCAAAGTCGCTCGGTTTAAAATACAACCAGAATCAGGATATTCCCCGCAGCCCCTATCGCGATGACAATCGCTACCTATGGGAAGAGCAGACCAGCGAAGATGATACCGTTTTATTGCCCGGCCAAATCAAGCAGGAACGCAAATATGTCAGTCTGTTGGAAATGGTGCACGGGCTCGACGTGGAATTTGCAGGTGACGATGCGCAGGAAGTTTGGGTGCTTGCCACAGAATTTTATGAAGACGATGGCACCACACTCAATGAAAAAGAAGGTAAAGAGCCCATAGCATCTCCTGTTCATTACGTCGAATGGGATTACCAAACTCAGCTGGAGCGGCCCAATTGGGTCACCGTCCTGGAAAAAAGACCGAAAACCGGGGATCCAGACAGTATTGATGCTTCAATCGAACGGAACAAACCCATTATCCAGCGTCTGAAACACCTCATCGAAGCGGTGCAGCCCCAGGGGGTGATACGCCAGCGTAAAATGGAAGATGGCGATACCATCGATATCAATGCCGCAGTCGATGCCATGGTGTCGATTCGCATGGGATCGCAGCCAGATCCACGCATTAATATTCGCACCACACTCCAGATCCGTGATCTTTCTGTCGTTTTATTAATCGATTTGTCCGAATCGACCAATGACGAAGTACAAGATGCTGAAGAAGAAGGCGTCACCGTCCTCGATCTGGCTCGTGAAGCAGCAGCGTTGCTGGCTGAGGCGCTTAATAAAGTCGGCGATCCATTTGCCATTCACGGCTTCGATTCCAATGGCAGACACGATGTCGAATATTATCGAATCAAGGATTTTGATGCCCCTTACAGCGATGTCACGAAGGGGCGCCTGGCCGGCATGACGGGGCAGCTGTCCACCCGGATGGGTGCTGCGCTACGCCACGCCGGAACCTTGCTAAGCGAACGCGCCAGCCAGAAGAAACTCGTCCTGCTATTAACCGACGGTGAGCCAGCAGATAACGATGTCCGCGACCCCCAATACCTGAGATTCGATGCTAAAAAGGCGGTAGAGGAACTGGGAAGGAAAGGTATTCGAACCTTCTGCCTGAGCCTTGATCCCGGCGCAGATCAATATGTATCCAATATCTTTGGTGCAAAGAACTATCTGGTACTCGACAAGGTAACCCGCCTACCTGAAAAACTGCCTGCACTTTATTTGAGCATGACCCGATAATATCAGGTCCCAAACGCTCTGCAGGCGATCTATTTCATCGCTGGATTAATACTTAACCCGTCACACCCACCGCTTGGCCAGCGAGAATTTTTCGAGACAGATGCGGTTCCTGTCGACACTGCATCTTACCTACGAGTATCGTCTATTTCGACGCTTTGGTTTTTTCCTTTACTTTTTCTTTGACTTTTTTGGTCGCTTTTTCCTGGCTTTTCTTGGCCTTGTCTTTTACTTGTTGGGTGGCTTTTTTAGGGTTTTGCTGCTTGTCTTTGGCAGACTTGGTGGTTTTTTCTTTTAGTTTAGTCGCTTTTTCGGTACTTTTTTCCTTAGTTTTTTTCACATCCTTGCTTGCTGAAGATGCCCCAGGCTTGGTGCGGCAATAGCCTTTCACTTTATTCCCTGCCTTGGTTGTATAGCTGTCCACCCAGATGCATCCCTTGCCACACTGATTGTTTGTCAATCCCTTACAGGCGGATGCGGCCAGTCCCGATACGGGTACTGACACGCTCAAAAGTCCCGCCAAACTTAGGGTATACAGTAGTTGCTTTGTCTTCGGCATCATTTGCTCTCCTTTTCATTCAATGTGTGCACGTCGTTGTACCTTTGTGTGACGTGGGGTTGTTCGTGAATAATTTCCCTGGATCCGCGCCAAACGATAGAACCGGTTGTTTTTTGCGGTCGTACAGGCTTCGCATCATAACGAGTCTGTGCAATTGAGCCAGTGAGTTTTTGCAATGCTTTGCAATCGCAGAAAACAACGGGAGACACTGCAACAATCCTTAGTCGTAACAGGTCTTGAAACATACCAAGACAATCTACTAACTCAAGTTTCGGAGTTTAAATATCATTACGCACTGAATTAGAGCGTCCCTTCTCCCTCGGGGAGAAGGACAGGATGAGGGAATGCATTCAA
>JANTGD010000330.1 GCA_024763135.1 Thiotrichales bacterium
GGCTCAAAATGCTCATTTACTGCGTGTAAACTGCGCTTTTTCTCCAGATTTTGCCTTGTCTCGCACTCACCTGAGAGTTTTTCAACAGCCTGTTAAAAGCGCTGCGACAGCAGCCACGCGAGTATTGCGAGACCCGCCATAAACAGCATTGCCATAGCCAGGGCCTGATTGCGGAACTGGTTGCGCACAGTGGCCTCGTCACCGGTTGCAATAATAAAGGGCATGCGTGGATTCTTGGGTTTTTTGATCAGGTGCTGTGGGCGGGGGCCCGGGTTTAATAGCTTTTGCGCCTGAACTGTTTGCACGGCCTGTTCGCGGGCCGCCTCCCATTCTTCCGCATCGACGCGTTGATCGCCATTGGTGTCGAAATCAGCCATTTTGACCGGATCGCTTTTCCAGCTCCGCATGAGGCTGGCGGTTTCTTGCTCGTCATTGCGCGCTTCGATACGTGCAAGTGTCTCGAACTCTCCCAGAATATAGAGCCGGTCCCCCGGTAAGATGTGGCGTTCCCGATATTGTACGCGTCGGTGGAGTCTGCCAAACCAGTCGTAAATGCGACCGAACGGCCCGATTTCCGGGCGCTGCGTGTCTCCGTACCAGACGACATGCCGATGCGTGAAGATCTGCGCGCCTTCTGGATCCACGATGCTACGTTCGTTGCTATCCTCTATCCAGAATATGGCATCGCTCACCCCTCGCTCGATTCCAAACCAGCTGCGGGCGTCCTTGGGAAAGCCGTTGACGCGGTAGTCATACCAAACGCAGTCTTGCCGGGTGAGCGGGGCGATGATCGGTTCTCCGGGCATGCGCTGAGCGCGACCTTGCAGTTCGGTATAGCCCTGGCTGGCGGAACGGGTTCGTGAAGTTTGTACGCTGCGCATCGTGAGCCAGGCGCTGAGAGCAGTTGCGTAACGCAGCAATGCAAACAGACTAATTGCCAACAAAAGCGCACAGACCGACCAGAAATAGCCGGCGGGCGCGTCAATCAGCGCATTCACCCCTGAAACAGCGCCTTCAGATCTGGGTCTTGTGTATCCGCTTCACTGAATTCCAGTAGCTCGGCGGGTTTGAATGCAAACAAGCGCGTGAGTAGGACATCCGGGAACTGCTCGATCTGGATGTTATTTTGATTGACACTTTCATTATAAAATTCTCGTCGATCCGCGATCGATTCTTCCAGCGTGCTGATGCGCGTTTGCAGATGCTGGAAATTTTCATCCGCTTTGAGATCGGGGTAGGCTTCAGCGACCGCAAACAAATTGCCCAAACCCAGCCGTAGTGAGGATTCTGCCTGGCCCAGCGCGCCCATATCCCCCGAACTGCGGGCCTGCTGGACTTGCTGGCGAGCCGCGATCACTTTTTCTAGCGTGCCACGTTCGTGTTGCATATATTGACGGCACACTTCCACCAGCTTGGGCAATTCATCATGCCGCTGTTTGAGCAGCACATCGATATTTGACCAGGCCTTTGAAACATTGTGTTTCAGACGTACCAGGTTGTTATAGAGGTTGATGCCGTAGAGCGCCAACAGTGCGAGTATTGCGAGTAGTATAGCTAACCAGATCACAGCGATGTCCTTTTGAATTGACTCGGTTGACTGACTCGATGGCCGCGACTTTTGGTTAATTGTGGCTGTGTGATTCTAGGTTTGTGCGCGGACACTGAATCATGGGTGATCGTAGAACAAGGTGGCCAAGGGATCTGGAATTCGCAGACATTTCCGGCGCAACCTGCCGTGGTAATCAGGAATTGCCAAAAACTTTGCGTAATAGTTCTGTGGTGCGCTTGGCGGGGTTTCTACGAATTTCAGCTTCTTCCTGGGCGAGATAGTAGAAAATACCTTCCATGCCCTTGTTGACGACGTGTGCGGTTAGATCTGCCTTGAGGTCCGGCAGCATGGCTTGGATAGGCCCCAGACCATTGACAAGCTGCTGATAAGTCTGCACCGCGCCGACTTGGGACAGGCTGTTTGCCACGATCGGGCGCATTTCGGTCGCCAAGGGTGATGACATCTTGGATTGAAAGTAACGCGTCGCGGCATCGTCAGGACCATTGAGTATCTGGCGTGCATCCGCGAGCGTCATTTGCGTGATGGCGCTTTTAAACAACGCCTTGGCTTTGGGTGTTGCCAGTTCCGCAGCATGGTTGAGCCGTGTTTCGAGATCATTGAAGCCCTTGTCCATGCCAAACTTGGCCGCGATCTGCTGGGCCTTTTGGAGTTGCGCCGGTAGCGGTATATGGACCTTTGGGTCCGCAGAAAATCCATTGACGGTACCAAGACGTGCAACCACGTGATCAGCACCGATAGAGAGCGCCTCTTTGAGACCGGCGACGATGTCTGTCTGGCTGAGCGAGTTGCCACTACCCTGCATAGCGACTTGTTGTGCTACCTGACTGGCGGTGTTGAGCAGCTCATTATTGTTGGCGCAGCTACTGAGCGCAATGATGAGACAGGGTGTCAAGCAGAGACCGGTTCGCTTGTGCATAATGTGTTCCCAATGGTATGGCCTTTGAGCGGAAGCGGACGCAATCCCTCTGCGCCGCAGTATTGAACCCATTGTACTGGAGTCGGGATCTGCCTAACAGAGCAGCAACTGTGTATAACCGCCGGGTAACGTGAGCGGCGGGTGGTAGAAAAAGCATGGGGAGCGGGAGTGCCTTAGATTCTGGATCTGTGGCTACTCGGCAAGTTCTCAAAAAAATTTAGTCACTGCACAGATCGCCTCTGAAAACGATCAGGTCAAGGGTAAAAATGAGCCTTTACATTTACCAATGCATACTTTCTACCGTAGAGCCGGCGCATTTCAGGAGTTGGCTGGGTGATTACATGGATTTTTTAGGAACTGAGCCTGCACGACAGCGACTTGTGAGGCAGGCGTGTGGTTGCTATCGTCAAGCACTATGAACACATCGATACAGCGCCCCGTGATTGGCGTTATTTCCAACAGTCACCGCGAAGGTGCCCATGCATTGCAGGCGATAGGGGAGAAATATTTGTCTGCGATTGCGACCATAGCGGGCGCGCTGCCGTTGATCATTCCCGCCTTGCCCGAACCCCTTGCTGTCGACGACCTGGTCGCGAGCCTGGATGGGCTGCTCTTGCCCGGCGGTTACTCGAATATAGATCCGGTGCACTACGGAGTTGCTGAAGCACCGCGGGATACAACATTGCAAGATGCGCAGAGAGATGCAACGGCGTTACAGTTGATCCATGCGGCCATTAATGCGGGCCTCCCGCTTCTTGGCATTTGTCGCGGGCATCAGGAAATCAATGTAGCGCTTGGTGGCACGCTTCATCAGGCGGTGCACGAAGTACCGGGATGCCTGGACCATCGCGAAGACTGCGCTCAACCATTAGAGGTGCAGTATGGTCCAAGTCATGAGGTGAGCATTGAGCCGGGGGGGCTCTTGGCTCATTGGTTACCTGCACAGCGCCGCTGGACCGTCAATTCGGTGCATGGGCAAGGTATCGATCATTTGGCTGATGGGCTGCAGATCGAGGCGCGTGCCCCGGATGGACTAATTGAAGCCGTGAGCTTACCTGCGGCCAGGGCATTGACACTGGGCGTCCAATGGCATCCTGAGTGGGAAGCAAATGAGCAGCTTCTATCGTATACGTTACTGGTAGCATTTGGCGCGGCATGCAGAGAACGCCGATTTGAAAGAAGCGCGTAATGTCTGTTTGGGCATCTCTGCTGGAGTAGCAGACGGGATTTATGTAATACAGACAAGGAGGCGGCTTTTACAGAATAGAGATTCGATGAAAAAAACTGGAATTGGTGGAATTCCTCCAGAGCTTCCTTAACAGGTTGTTGAAAAAGTCTCAGCTGGCACGATCCAGCGTTAATTGTGACTCAAACTGCTCATTTACTGCGTGTAAACTGCGCTTTTTCTCCAGATTTTGCCTTGTCTCGCACTCACCTGAGAGTTTTTCAACAGCCTGTTAAATAGCAAGGCTATTCGTCGCGAATCAGTTAAATATGTTTTCTTTTTGATGAGTCCTATTCTCGGACAGTCTGTACGAGGTTGAGATCACCCTGGTCATTGAACCTAAAAACCTCAGTTGAGCGCAAAAAAGACGCGTAAGATATTGGTGTGCATGGTGAATCGGAAAAACTCGTGGTCACCTTATTGGTGATG
>JANTGD010000331.1 GCA_024763135.1 Thiotrichales bacterium
GGGGGAGAGGGGGCTACGAACTCCGAAACTTGAGTAATAAGAAGTCACCCAGAAAAACGCCACCTTCGGGTGGCTTTTTTTTGGAGCGCCCAGACGGCTTACGACATGAGGCCTTTTATTCGCTGGCTTGGCCCCGCCCTAGCGCGAGACGAGGCGTATCTAGGCCCCAGATCTCCGCAAGGCTCTGGAGTAACGGCCGAGAGTCTCGCTAATGATACGACTCACGTTCATCGCGCCCCAGATGCTACGGGTCAGGATATGGCGCGCCGTAAAAAAGTTGTGTCGCTGCTCAGATTACCACTGAAATGGGTCAGATCAAGGCGACAAATATAAGGAAACTCTGATCAATACGTAACACGGCATCTTGCGGCGCAAAATCGTCCACTACTGCGTGGCGGATCTTCTCAATAGCCTGCTATTACGTACAATCCGCGCCTTGAAACTGACGATTTTTCACTACAATCTGCTCGCGCCAGGATTAATCAGAGCTTCCTTAAGTCTACAACTATCAATAGCCATTTTTTAACACAGAGATGCCCCGTTTCAGTGGTTGAGTTGGGTAACGGGAAAAAAAATTGAAATAAAAGTGAGCCTTAGTTCGTCTTCTCTTGTGAGACGGGGAAAACTCGCTTAGCGAGTCACCCAAAGGTTACTGTCATTACTCAGCATATTTGGGTTTTGGAATCCTTGACCAAACAGGTGTTGTGACCGCTACAAGATCCGCCACAGGGCGAGTGATGCGATCGGTACAATATGCCCCCTGGCTTATGAACGCTTAATTATAAAGAGGAGTTTTTATGTGTCGCAAAAAAATTTTCACCTGGCTGACATTTTCCCTGCTTGGGCTTGCACTTGTGGTGGCTGGCCCCGTACAAGCAGACAAAAACAGCAAACCTTTTGCTGAAAAACACATTGTGCTGCAAATTTCTGATCCTAACCCCTTCAAACAAACGCTCGTACTCAACGTTGCGAACAATCTGCTCAAGCACTACGGCAATGACAAGGTCGATATTGAAATTGTCGCTTTTGGGCCGGGACTGCGACTATTGTTTGCCGACAATTCAAACAAAGGCCGCATTAAAAACCTGATTGATAATGGCGATGTCAGATTTTCCGCCTGCAGCAATACCATCACAGCGATGTCCAAAAAACTAGGGCATCCCCCAGAGCTCAACGCCAGCGCGATCAAGGTTTCGGCGGGTGTCGTGCGTATTCTCGACCTGATCGATGATGGTTACATCCTGATCAAACCATAAATTCAATTTGTTGCAATGAGATTTTACGCCTGTTAATCAACGCGAACCATGCGTTCTCGATCGTGCTCCTAGCCATTCATTTATGGGTGATCGATCAACCTAAGTGCGTTCTTTCATTGACAACTCGATAACACCTCACACACATCCACCAGGAGACGACGATGAAAACAATGACCATCACACGAGGGATGGCGGCTACCGCACTCATATTTGGCTTTTTTGCCAGCGACAATGCAATCGCAGCCAATTGGCTCATGCTACAGGGCACCGAGCCCGCCGGTTCTACCGGTCGCGCCAAGCTCTGGGGCTTTATTCAGACTCAGTATCAAAAAGATCTGTCCGATCCGTTCGTCACCGGCGCAGGGGCAGAGATCTACAACCCCCCCAAACTCATTGGGCCTGAACTCGACTCTCAGGAAGAATTCAAGGTCAACCGCGCGCGCATTGGTGTGCGTGGCGCGAATTTTCCACTCGACACTAAAACAAATTATTTTATTTTGGCAGAATTCGGAGAGAATGGAATCACCCACGGCGATGGAGGCTCGGCACGCCTGACCGACGCGAGTATTACGCTCAATGAAATTCCGGGAGCGAGGATTCGCGCTGGCCTGTTTAAGTATCCCGGTGCTGAAGAAGGCCTGCAGGCGATCCATGTCTTTGACTACATCAATTTTACTTCCGTAACCAACCAACTGCTGCTGGAGCGCTATCCTCTGAGCACCGACAGCAACACCACGCCCAGCACTGTACCCAATGCCGATCAGAATCAAATCCACTCTCCCGTCAATGCCTTCAGAGACACCGGCGTGCAAGTCTTCGACGCTTTCAACAGTGGCGGCTGGGAAACCAGCTACGCGATCATGTACGGCAATGGCAGTGGTGTAATAATGGGGGACAACGACGAGAACAAGGATCTCTATCTTTATTTGTCGACAGAAAAAGTCTTCGGCGGTAAAGGCGGTCGTCGTGAAGGCTGGAAAAGTTTTGTCTGGTGGCAGGACGGCAAGCGCACCAATGTGTACGATAAAACGCAGGAGCAGGATCGCACACGCTATGGTATTGGTACAAAATACCTGAAGAAACCCTTTCGTGTCACCGCAGAATACATGAAAGGCAAAGGGATGATTTTTCACGGACCAGCGCGGCCGCAACACCTGTTCAATGATCTGGAAGCTTCAGGCGGCTATATTGAAGGCGGTTACTATATTCCAAATACCGCGTTCGAAATCGACTTGCGTTACGACACTTATACTCGGGATGAAAATCACCCGACTTCTGCAGCCGGGGATGAAACCCAGTTCGATACGCTGACGATCGGAGCGCAATACCACTTCAATAAGAAGACTCGTGTGAATCTCGAATATTCTTCACGGGATTTTAGTTCCGATACAACCGCCGTAGACAACCAGCTCAAAGATGTCTCGGGCCGCTTTGCAGTGCAGCTGACGGCGATTTACTAGGAGCTGGTCTTAAGAAAACAGGGACCACAGCGAGGGGAAGCCATTTTGAAACCATTTTTTCCAAGTAAGGCGAATAGTCACTCCTATTCAACGAAACCGACCGGAAAAAGGGATCCAAGATGGCTTTTCCTTAGTCGGCCATCTATGCTCGGAGAGGCTCCTCGTACCCTGAACACCTTGTATACAAGGATACAGAGCATCCCACTCGGACAATGTACGGCGCAGTCCGCAGGCAACACCTTTTCAAAAGCTGTAACGCTTGCAATGGATGGGCAGGACCCTCCCGGGCGCCAGAGCGATGTAATTGCTACACCAATCGTTACTTAGCCATCGATTTCAGGAAGAACGTTTCGAAAAGGAATTCGAGTAACGGGTCCTACTCCAGCGGGGCCCGTTTTTTTTATGGGCTGTGCGATAATCGCACGAAATACCCAAGTAAAAAGCGCTTGCAATGCACTGTCTACACCCAATCACCCAGGCAAATGGGTTTGGCCTGTACGCCATACAGCTGCCCCGCAATAGCCCCATGATGGTGGGGGGGCGCTACCGCTGACTAAGGCAATCCCTAATAAGACAATTTAGGCAGGTATAATTACTCAGCTAACCCCGAAACACGCCAGCTTTGCGTTAAAAAAATGGTCATTGACACTGGTCAACGCCCATTTTTAGCCTCGATCTGACGTATTTCAGGGGCAATCTAAGCAGTTACTTCGTATTTTGATCACTCGCTGAGGAGTGACAGGAGGATCGCTTTCTTTAGGCTTTGGGGCCATCGGGTGTGTCATACAACAGCTCTGGCCAGTAGACTTTATCCGGCTCTTTGGCATTGAGCGCTTCGGCTTTTACCAGTGCTTCTCCGTAGCTCATTTCTCCATCGAGATGGCCGCGTTCAAATTTCTTTTTATATTTCCAGGCAATTCTGTAACCTGGATTGGATGATGCTTTTTGCAGTGGATCGGACTTGGGTGTCTTGTAATAAGCAGTTCCAGTCATACAAACCTCCTAGCATGCTTTTTGAAATAATGAGGCCCACTTGGATAGCGGCCAGTCCTGCGCGCACTCACTACGCGAGCACATTGTCCAGTTTAAACTGGACAATGTGCTCGGCCTCAGGGCCAGTGTGTCACGCTGCAAATCTTAGCCATAACAGCTGACGATGGAAAATAACCCTGGCAATCACGCCAGATACTCAGACAATCAATAAGTAAAGCTTTAACAGGTTGTTAAGAAAGCTCTGATCAATTCGTAACACGGCATCCGGGGCGCTTTTTGCGGCAGGGTCTTTGGGTATCCAACCACGCTGTTGCGCCGGCTTGTGTCGAAGTGCCCGGAGACCCACCGAATCAGGCATTGCATGGATTGCCTGAAAAAGGTAACGATTCAGCGTGTTTAGATTTTGGTACCTATCAAGGCATTTT
>JANTGD010000332.1 GCA_024763135.1 Thiotrichales bacterium
GGCGGTGTTGCACTCCTTGGGAAGGGAACAACCATTCCCTGCGAAGTGCGCCTACCCAGGCACGCAGACAGGACAACTGCGCCCGTCATTTTAAGCTAGACGAGGTACTAGCACCAGGCGCCGACTACACGGCCTGATAACGCAGCTTGTCCCCCACCCAGCGCTCGATCAGCGGCTCAATTCTCTCCGGGGTCTGTGCCACGATTTGACGCGCGATACGGCTGACCACCGGCACAAGCTCAGCGTCGCGCACGATGTCTGCAATGCGAAACTGCATGAGTCCGGTTTGCCGGGTGCCCAGTAACTCACCCGGCCCCCGTAATTCGAGATCGATCTGCGCGATGCGAAAGCCATCATTGGATTCACGCATCGCCTGAAGTCGCCGCCGCCCCGTCTTCGACAAAGGGGACTGGTACATGAGCACACAGGCGCTCTGCGCGCTGCCGCGTCCCACCCGACCACGCAGCTGGTGGAGCTGCGACAACCCCAAGCGCTCCGCATTTTCTATGATCATGAGCGTTGCATTGGGCACATCCACGCCCACCTCGATCACGGTGGTCGCCACCAGCAGCTCCAGCTCTCCCGCTTTGAAGGCTGCCATCACCGCTTCTTTTTCATCACCTTTCATGCGCCCATGCACCAAGCCCAAACGCAGGTCTGGCAGGGCTTCTGACAAACCTGTAAATGTCACTTCGGCAGCCTCAGCCTGCAGCGCTTCAGATTCCTCGACCAGCGTACACACCCAATAACATTGCTGTCCGCCTCGACAGGCATCTGCCACATGCGCCACGACTTCGGCACGCCGTTCATTGCTCATGGCCACGGTTTTGACCGGTCGTCTGCCCGGCGGCAGCGCGTCGATGATAGACAGATCCAGATCGGCATAGGCTGTCTGTGCCAGCGTGCGGGGTATGGGGGTCGCAGTCATAATCAGTTGGTGCGGATGGATCCCCTGCAAGGCGCCTTTCTCCCGTAGCACCATGCGTTGATGAACCCCAAAGCGGTGCTGCTCATCCACCACCACCAACCCCAGACGGTGGAAATTGACATCGTCCTGAAACAATGCGTGTGTGCCAATGACAATGGCGGCTTCCCCGCTTTCGGTCAGCGCACGATTCCTCCGACGCTCCGCAGCCTTGGCCCTGCCGGTATGCCATGCCAGCGTCAGTCCCAGTGGTTCGAACCAACGGGTGAAGTTCTGCCAATGCTGCTCCGCCAGGATCTCCGTAGGTGCCATCAGAGCGGCCTGATAGCCCGCCGAGACAGCTTGCAGACAGGCAATGGCCGCCACCACGGTTTTACCGGATCCAACATCGCCCTGCACTAAGCGCAGCATGGGGTGCGCCTGCTGCAAATCTGCCTCGACCTCACTCACAACGCGCTGCTGTGCCTCGGTGAGTTGGTATGGGAGCGTTTCTATAAATGGTGTGATCAAATCTGTCTGCGGTTTAAGTACCGGTGCCTGCTCGGTCTGGGACTGCTGGCGCGCCTTGAGAAGACTCAACTGATGGGCAACCAGCTCTTCGAGCGCCAAGCGTTGTTGGGCAGGATGCCGGCCTTCCGCCAACAGTGTCAGACTCGCGTCAGGAGGTGGCCGGTGCAGGTATTCGATCGCCTGCGCCAAGGCTGGAAACTCCGGCGCCAGCGTCACAGCAGGCAGCAACTCCTGAACGTCTGCCACATGCTGTAACGCCTGGGCGATCAAACGGCGCAGCCCCAATTGATTGAGCCCTTCGGTCGTCGGATAGACCGGCGTCAGATGCTCTTCCACTTCGAGCGCATCTGCAGCATTGAATACACGATACTCCGGATGAACCATCTCCAGACCACCGGGCCCACTGCGGACCTCACCGAAACAGCGCAGTTGAGCCCCACGCTGTAATGACTGGCGTTGTTTGTCACTAAAATAGAAGAACCGCAGGGTCAGCGAGCCCGTCCCATCCGCAAGGCGAATGAGGAGCATCCGGCGCCGCCCATATTTAATCTCTGTGCGCTGGATTTCGCCACTCACCACCCCCTCCCGTCCGGGTACCAGACTCCCCATGGGTAACACCCGTGTACGATCCTGGTAGCGCATTGGGAGATGGAACAGCAAGTCCTGAACGTTGTGCAACCCGAGCTTCTGCAGTTTCTCCTGCAGGCTGGGCCCTACACCTTTGCATTCTGTAAGCGGTTGCATCAGTCGAGCATTGACAGGCAGTGGACTATCCATAGACCGGATTCTACCGCGTCACGCGCTTGCTGACTCGCCGAACCGCATCCGTATGCGCAGCAGTACCGACCCAGCCATAGTCTGAGTAGCCTATCACTCGAACTTGTCAGACAGGCCACGAAACTTTGAAGCACTCCACAGGCCGGCACTTTCGTGGCTCACTCGGATTGCCTCCGGACTGCGAAGTTTTTAGACTCATCAGTTATTGGGGAACCCCACAGAGGGTCAAAAAGCGCTGCCATGCAGTGTTTGGAAACACGGGCTAAGCGTCGGCGCCAATGGAGCGGAAATCTCAGCGGCTCCGAAACCCGCGCTGTCGTTCTAGGGAGGCCAGATGGATCAGCCACACAGTAAAATCGCACCGGCATTTTCCGTGTCGTGCCCTGCCTGCGGTGCAGCCATGACACCGCATCACCGTACCCAACGCACCCTCGTGCAGCGGCTCGTGCCGGGTAGCGCGCGCTTTCTCTGCCCGCGTTGCGGCACCAAAAGCTATTATGCCAATCCCGTCAAACATGCGCGCGTGGTGCCTCCATCCAAGCCTAAGGCTGAAAGACCGCTGCAACATTCGCGCAAAAGCGTGAATGCATCAGGAGGACAGCACGGCCCCGCTCTTAGAGAACCCGCGCCCACTCAGACTCCACGCATTCAAGCCGCGCGCGAGCGCAGCAAGGCCTACCAGCAGACACCGTCTGCCAAGCCCGGACAGGCAAGCACCCCTGTGCGCCAACACACGCGACGGCGCGTAACCCCACCTGCCGTGGAACCTTTAAAACGAGAGATTCTGCTGCTACGTAAAGGATTACACCATCGCAGCTCAGATATACAACGGCTGAAACTACAGAATGCCCTGGTCGCCCGGGAGGCGAAACGAATCCGTGCGGAAAACAAAGCGTTGAAACGGGTAAATGGTCTGCTGCAGAACCAGCTGCGAAAACAGCGTCGACGCGCTCAGCAAGTCGCCTAAACTAAAGCGATCACACCTGAGACGGGCCTTAGCGCCCTGCCTGCTCCATCACTGGGTGTCTCTTACTGAGACAATCTAGAAACCGTATGACCACGACTGCCTGATCAAATCCAGGTTCAGCAGCCCTGGGGATCGAGATACTCCGCGTCACTGAGTGGGAGCAATGGATCTGGCGCAGGATGCACCGATGAATTCTTCGAACCAGCCACTTTTTTATTTTGCTGACGCAGGAACCATCCCCCATTGCGATCCAACCATCCCTGCTGAACAAATGTCAACCGCGTACGTCCGTGGCTAAATGATCCGGTCCTTCTCATGGATGAGGCCATTGGGCTTCTCCTTTGTTGTTTTGAAACTACTCAGCGAGTAGATAAAATCGGAGGTAACTGCTCAGATTGCCCCTGAAATACGTCAGGTCAAGGCGTAAAATGTAAGTTTAGGAAGCTCTGATTAATTCTGGCGCGAGCAATTTGTGGTGAAAAATCGTCCCGTTCAAGGCGCGGATCACAGGTAATAGCTGGCTATTGCAAGGATCCGCAACGCAGAAGGGGGCGATTTTGCGCCGCAAGATGCCGTATTGCGAATTGAGCAGAGCTTCCTTTAATAGTGTCAATGACCATTTTTTAACGCAGAAATGGCGTAGTTCAGGAGTGAGCTGAGTCGTTACGTTGTTTTTTGCTATTGGGAGATCAGTGTAAGCCCGTTTTATGACAACTCCGTGAATCAAACGATGCTTTTTATAGAAGCTTTTGTGAACAAATCGGGAAAATCGCAGTGGCTCTTGAATTTGTGGCGCTGCTTGGCGACTCAGAAGCGATAACTGGCTTTGATGCCAATGCTTCGCCCCTTTTTATATTTCCTCACAACCACTGCCCCCTGTTTCCAGGTGACGTCGTCATCCAGCATGTTTTT
>JANTGD010000333.1 GCA_024763135.1 Thiotrichales bacterium
CGGCAACAGACCTTGCTGCCGCAATCCACAACGTAGACACAGATCGAACGACATTAAGCAAAAAAGCCCGCAAAGCACAGCAACGATTCGAACAACAATTCAGCCAGCGGGCGGTCATCAGACAACTAGAAAAAAAATACCAATATCACCTGCTTTCACAGCATAACGCCCAATAACAACAAATCCCCCAGCAAGGAAATCCTGTGGCTCGCGATGCTTTGCCCACCCTATCCCACCGATTGACACGGCCAAGTAGGTAAACTGACAATAACACGGGTGCGATGTTCATCTGAAAAATCTGCCCAAATCTTTCCACCCTGGACTTCGGTAAAGAGCCGCGCCGAATAAGTGCCGATTCCCATGCCATCTTTTTTGCCACTGGTTACCAGCTTGTCGAAGAAACGATCTCTGATTTTAATCGGCACACTCCCCTCATTGGCAATGGTAACGGTGCAGGCACCAGACGTCATAACACAATCCAACCCGATCGATACAAAATTATTTGCGCTAGCAGCTTCGAACGCGTTCCTGATCAGATTAGCAAAAAGTGAATAGCAAAGAAGGCGTTCGCCGCAAACGTATATTGGCTCGGAGCGATTAATTCTGGCATCGGTAATGGTTACCTGCTGATCACTCGAAGCTGAATTTCGAACAACAGGTGAATCATTTATCACATCTTCGAGCACAGCCAGCAGGTCAACTCGTTCCGGATTCAGCTTGTAACTGCCAGTTTCAATGCGGTACAGATCGAGCGATCGATTGATCATATCCAGTATAATATAGCCGCTTTTTTCACAAGCTACGAGCAGCTTGGTCGTCGATTTCGACAACCCTTTTTCGGTTTCCAGAATCAACCTGGGCCCATTGATGACCGCATTGAGCGGGTTCTTCATATCGTGCCGGTGCATGGCCTCAACTTGTTCTCGAAGGTTCACCATTTCTCTGAGGATTCTGTTTTTATCCATCAATTGCATTTCAGCCGTTCTCCGTTCCGCAAATAGCGAGCCGACTATCAGTGAAAGTGTTACATGTACAAGGATATAAAAGTTGAGATCGATAAAATCGCTGAGCACGTCTCCCGTCGCAAAAGCGCCTACCCCCTCTCGTGTCGCATAGGTCGCCCCCAGCGAAATAATCAAAGTAGCGATCTGCGAATAGACCGTCAGTGTATAGGCAGCCAGTAGAATCACCGCAGGCAGCGTCAAACTCAAGATTATAGACAGACGGCTAATGGGATAAACAAAAAGAATGAAGTAGTTCAACCCGAGAAAAAATACAATTACGGACAACATCTTCCATATCCGTACTTCCCGGTAATTGGCATATAGCAGCAGTAAAAATGGAGCTAACAACAATTGCCCCATCACATTACCAAACCACCAGGCGAACACTGTGACGGGGAATTGTTCAAGTGTCACTGTTGAGGATATCAACAAAACAAGATTCCCCAGCAGAGCGCTGAACGGTTGCAGTACCAATGCAATTAAAGATAGCAGGCCGATAACATCGCGAACTCTGGAGAGTGACCGATCCAGCCCAAAATAATTAAACAACGTGACAGCTATGGTTGCCTCGACACTGTTGACTACCGCAACGCCAACAGAAGACATCATCGATAACCCGGAGGTCAGCGCCAGTAGCAGCTGGCCAATAAAAATACCGGCCACCATCCAGCGACCGAAAATCAATACCGCTGCCAGCGCGACACCTTCGGAAAGAAAAATGGCAACGCTGACGATTTTTCCACCGACCACCCCACCAGACATCGAGAATGCCAACTGACCTGCACCAAAATAGCACAGCGCAATCAGCGCAATCAGAAGGAATCTGTAGAGTAGGTTCATCACAATCCAACAAAAAAGCCATCATACCCGTATGCCTGGGATGACGCGGGATAAACAGTATTGATTCGCAGGAGAAGCATTGCCAAGTATCTTTTTAGAGTCAGGATAGCATAGGATTGCGTCGGCTCCAGCCTTCTTTGACACACTCGGTGCTGCGCATACAAAGTTAATCATAGTGATAGTTAAAAAACCACCCTATTCCAGGTCCAGTCAAACGTTTCATCGGTTGATATGTTGGGCAAACATTGCTCTGCTCAACCTACCCCACTGTCTAAAGGATTTTTGAATACACCCTGCAGGTTGGGCAAAGGCGAGTTAGCAACTCGCCCAATCTTGAGTGCAGGAGTGTTACACCTGCCGTGCTCTGCCCAATCGACCATACTGGTACATCCTGTCTTGATTTTCCGGTGCTTAACCTTTGGGATTGCTCCCGCCGGCCGTGAATTCTCTATCCGGTGGCTGACCGACCATTCCGGATCGGGAATCACACCCGCGGGAATACGCGACCTTGCTCAGTCGCACCAACTACACAGGCAACCCGGCAGTCAAGACATGCAGACAACAACAGGCAAAAACTCGCTTCATTCGCCACTCACAACTGCCCTTAGAGTGACTCACTGGTGTGGAGGTATAAGTGTGGCTGGCGGCAGCCTGAACTCAAGACTACGTAGCAACTGTGGCGAAATAAGCTTTTCCTTCTTAAGTGTCTTGAGCGCCTTGGGTGACACACAGTTTGCGGTCTCCACCAACTGCAGTCTTACAGGGTTAAAGTGGGCCTCCATCTGCGTATAAACCCCCGCGTCTTTACCTTTGTGATCGCCGCGATAGGTAATACGATTGACTAAGCTGCCAGCACCGAAATTAAAAACATCGTCAGTGTGATCTCCATCGATATAACTATGGACGAACTGGGTTTCACCCTCGATGGAATCAACTTTCCAGCCGCTCGGTGCCGTATAGAAGGTCAGCACCTTACTACCTTCAGCCGTTGACCAGTCACTTTTAGTTTCTACTGCCCTCATCGACAGGCGAACAGTCACTGCTGAACCATCCGTCTTTTTCTCCAACCGAATACTGGATGAAACCTTTGGACCGTGACCGTCAAACTCGCGATCACCTCTTGTATGGGGAGGCATGTAGGTGATGGTGCTCCCCGGAACAGTGATGACTTTCGTTTTGCAAACAGGAGTAGCCGGTTGGATCACGGGGAGTTCCGATAATAGTGTGTTAGCATAAAAAATCTTGACCTTCTGACTCTTGTCAGTCAAAGGAACACCATTTCCTCCAAGATTTAAAACCATATGGTAATGCGTTGGCTTGCTCAAACTAGCGCTGACGTCTCGCTGCCCATTACTATTAATAAGCCGGGCTCGAATATCCGTCCGATCAAAATCGTAACCATAAAACGCAATGTTATTGAGACGCTGCGGCACCAATGATCTGTCGATAGCCAGGGGCACCACGTTACATAAGCCGGGCTCCAATGGGGGAATCGGTTGCGCTGTTATTTTTGCGAGTAAACGCTGAACAGCACCTCGCACTCTGTTAGCCACAAAATCTGTATTACAACGAAACTCCCCTCCTACAGCGGCAATACCACGTTGTAGAATGTCATTGAGTTCGTTGCGAATTGTCGATTGAGCATCCTCAGTCAGTTTACTTTGAGCATCACGTATGACCTGCTGCCAATTACTAGAATTTCTATCAAGCGCGTCGAGGGCATCTCGAAGCACATTTTCTGCAGATTGAGTGGCATTTTGCGCTGTGTCATTGAGATCATCGAGTTTATCTTTTAAATCACATGATCCAATCGCTATCATCGACAGCATGAGACCCAATAGGACTGCATATTTGAGCGTTATGACTCTTAAGCTTGCTATCTTACGCATATCCGTTGCCTCTTTTTCTTTTGTGTTAGAAACGCAGATATCAATCAGCGTCACCACATTACTGAATGAGTCTACTGATCACTAGTATTGCGCCACATCTTTATAAAATCAATACTCAAAGGTGCCCATTGGCGTGAACCAATTGTTGGTTACACGATGTGTTGTCCAATCTCGTATTGTGGCTGATTTCAAGTACTTTTTTTATTTTTTTGTGCTGAGTAGTTACGATGTATTGTAACTACTCCCCCATCAAGCTCAAAATTACCGGCCAGTGCCATTTGAATCGCAATCAAAGGGTTGTGTCCTTTATTGGCCATGGTTTGCAGATAACTTGATATCCGACAGT
>JANTGD010000334.1 GCA_024763135.1 Thiotrichales bacterium
GGGCATGACGACGGCACCAAGGTAATAGAAGGCGATCAATGCCTCCGTGCTGATGAAAGTCCTGAAGGTCAGAAAGTCCATGGGGTTATCCACCTGTCGTGATCATTTGGGGTCGCCCGTTCGCCGATGCCGTGCAACAGGGTACAACAAGCCCTGACGACGATCGTCGTCAACTACAATAATCAAGCCTACTGATCGGCCCCAACAGTCTATCGGCCTGTACCCCTTTATCAGCAACCCTCGACAACCTATGCCCGAGGGCCTGCCGTTTCGGTTACAGGACTGATTGGAACTGCTTCACTGGACCGGACGCTTGCAACGCGAAGCCAAACGCGGTGCCATCCCCGATCATCTGCAGCCCATCCTGCAGAGGCTCAATCTCACTGCTGAGACTGGGTTGAAACTGAGCAACGACATCGAAGGATCATTCCCCAGCCCGGTCGGTGGGCCTGAGGGCACCAAGATTGCCTGCACACAGCTCGGGAAGTGCTGGGTCCATGACTGAGCACTGCCCGAAGTCTTTTCCCCGTGCACTAGCCCATCAAGTACGGTGAGGCAGCTGCTGCAGGTCGTTCGTGGTGGGGTAGTCTTGCCTGTTCGCCAGGAAATCGATGCAGACAGCCTGATCTGCTGCAGATGGGCTGTCTTGGATGGGTTTAGGGTTCGAATCGATGACCCTGAAGGCGAAGGGCTCACGCCTGGTGGCCGAACTGGCAAAGTAAATAAGTTTTACTTGTCAGTCGGCTTCAGGGCGTGTGTTAGAAACATTCTATTTGCCTGCCTCGCCACTAAAAAATGACTCCATTTCTGTAATTAGCCTTTCTTGATATTGCCTAAGCCAATAATCGAGGTGAAACCTGTGCTTATTTTCAAACATGAGCATATCTGTGTATGCTTTTACTAAATGTCGCCTTGCGTCTTCTCTGTTGTCAGGTTTTTGATTGAATATTTCCTCATACCAATCCGACACAAATTCATCATCAAATTGATACTGACTCCGAATTGTTTTCGTCAAAAAATAGGCGCACATCTGTTCTTCAGTAAATTTTTCCCTTAATTCTTTTTCTATTTCTTCTTCAGCCTCTGTTAGTTTATCTACCATTTTCGGCATTGCTCAATCCTTTTGATTCTTCTTGCTTGTAACGCTGAAATCAGCCGACCCGTAAGGAGCGGTGGCGACTGAAGACGTCAGGTGAATTTGCCTTGTTGTAACCTTACTTGCGTGCATCTTTGATATACATGGCTGTACCGTCTTTCCGCATCTCAATATCAAACAGCTCACTTACCTTGATCAAATCACTGATCTTTTTGTATCCGTAATTGACAGGTGAAAAAGAACTGTTGTTTGAGATGTAGTGACCGACTTTTCCCATATGGGCCCAACCATCGTCATTTGACGTCTGTTCTACTGCGGTTCGCAGCAATCTCACAAGCCCTGTGTCTCCGCGCAGCTCGTTCTTATTTTTCTTTGTTTTTCGTTTTTGTAAGGTTGATTCTTCGTCTTTTTCTGAATCGAGGTTTTCCGTATAAATGAAAGTGGAACACGCATCGACAAACGGCTGTGGAGTTTTCTTTTCGCCGAAACCATAAATAGGTATTCCACTCTCTAGCATTCTCAATACCAGAGGAGTGAAATCACTATCGCTCGTCATTAATGCAAAAGATTCGACATTGCCGCTGTAAAGTAAGTCCATGGCGTCAATAATCATTGCAGAATCAGTAGCATTCTTTCCTTTGGTGTAAGCAAACTGTTGCATCGGCCTTATCGCATGAGGGTGAAGTTTCTCTCGCCAACCAGCGAGGCTCTGATTGTTCCAATCTCCGTGGGCGTGACGAATATTCACTGTTCCATACTTTGCCAGCTCTTCAAGAACACCCTCGATCGAATTGTAGCTAACATTATCGCAATCGATGAGTAGCGCTATACGATTCTTCTCCGCCATTTCCTTTCCTTTTTGTTATAATTCCTGAACACCGGCGCAGCTATTCTGTGTCTGAGTGCTTTTACTTGTTATATTTATGTTGAAAATTTGTTTAGCTGCACAATTGTCATAAAGGTATATATGGGCATGCTAATAATACTTGTTACAGCGGATGCTGCAAGAACAGCCACAACTCGATTATGGTTTATTAGCGTAAACTTATGTCGAATAAACAGCATAGTTACCGAAACACCTACAATCGAGAATAGGCTATGTAAGAGTAATGACTGTAGTTGCCCTATTAAAAATTCTCTCTCGACAAGAAACACTGCAAAGGCCAATACTTTTAATGTGGGTAGTAGTAGTGAACCTAAAAAACAATAGAAAATGAGAGATTTCACTGAAAGCACATTGTCTTCAGTAAAGCTGTTTCCACTAAAGCTGCTAGCCGATGGGTTCAGGCCTTTTATTCGATACCATTTTTCAATTAGATCGAAGACCTTACCAGTAAAAAATAATAAAACAGCCACGCTTCCAATCAGAGTGATAATTTCAGAGGGATAATCCTCTATAGCTCTTTTGGCTAGTTCCTCTAATAGAGTGCTCATCCTAAGTTACCTTTTTAAATATAACGCTATACACCAGCCGACCGAAACACGAAGAGGCGTATGCGCAATAATGACGAAGCCATGCGCAAAAAGCCGCGCAGTATTGTGGGTCGGCAGGATGTGATTGTTAGCGGACATTTGAGGTAAAAGTGAAAACCTCCTCCATATCACCACCAGTTTTTACTCTGACCCCAAATATTATTACTGGCTAACGCCAGCCGTTACCGGCGCAATTGTAGTGATCGCAGCGAACAAAAAATGCACCCGAGTTAACGGCCTTGTTAGGCAACCATCAATCACCCGTCCCCACGTCAGAGTATTCCCTGACGTCAGCAAACAAGCCAAGTATGCCTACGCCCAAAACAAACTCAATAACTAGGTATGTTGAAATAGTGAATAAATAAAGGGCTAAAGCAACGAGCCCAACGGCAACTCCGAACCACGCAGCAATGGCCATTGCCGCTGGAGAATGAGGTATCAAGTTAAAGCCGAGAACCGTCCTTTGCTTGATTCGATTTTCAGACATCCATGCGGCAACAATGCACAGTGGCATGGTTAGCCCGAGCATGCCACCGATGATCGGGTGAGCCGCCCACCACTCTGCAACTGTAGCCATTGTCAGCGTTGCGGCAAAGCAGGCTCCTGCTACTCCTAATGATATCTGGGCTAGTGATTTCATTTGCTTGACGCTGCTAATCAGCCGCGCCGCTTTTTGGCGTCGACTGGATTTGCCTGGTTAAGCAATAATGATCCGCTTTCACAAAGACATCCATTACTTCCCGTCTGTACCTGTCGAATTCATAAATCTTGCTGTCTTTCGTAGTTTGGTTCTGTGGCAGCGAAATAGGCTTCGAGGCATTCCTTGGCATCTTTTACGTGATAATCCCTGCCAAGGGAATCTCGAAAGAAGATGTCTGTTGCGCGAATGCCATCTTCATTCGTGAATATTGTGTCACTATCAGGTTCGAAGAAATGCTCGTATTTGTCACCCTCATCGAGGTGACAGCGGCCATACTTATCACCTTCCCACACGGTCTCAGCGTAATTCGCGCTACCACCTTTACCATACCGGAAATACAGATACTCAAGATAAACGGGGCGTCTTCCATAGTTTGCGATCTGGATCAGTATTCCAGGCGGCGAGAACGACCCATCTTCATCAGTGTTGGCGGGGAAGAACTCGCATTTTGTCTTAATATGGGCGCTATCACGAAGACCAAACCAAATGGAATACCCAACTGACAACATCGATATGAAAAGTGCCGTTAGAGATATATAGTCGGAAAACTGCATTAGTGATCCCCTGAAAGAGGGAAAGTCGATTTATCTTGCCTAACGCTACGCATCACCGGAAAAGTAAAACTGCATAGCGAAGCGGCGCAGCATTATTTTGTCCGCGTGAATGCGATTTATAGATGGTCCGTCCGTAGCCATCGAGTTTATCTCCTAAGCTCCGTGGTGGGACAGGCACCCACCGGGGACGACTATTGAGCGCCAAGCGTCCG
>JANTGD010000335.1 GCA_024763135.1 Thiotrichales bacterium
AAGGGACTGGAGGCATCAGTCTGAAATGACGTTAAACCCCGTGAAAAACACTGAAAACTCGACCTGATTTTTGGTGCAACTAGCTTGACAGTTACCGGACCCCAACTCGGTTTCGGCTGGCGATCTCCTGCAAAAGCAATGCGGTTGCAGCGCATTAAAAGTACAGGGTTTCTTATTGGGCAAATCGTTGAACATGCAGAGCGTTATGATTTAGTCGATGGCAATGGTGATGGGTGGGGTGATGAGATGGCCTCTAAGGTTGGTGATGATTTGTTTCGTGGGTTAGCGATCGGCACCCACAAAACGCCCGATCTGACCACAGAGGCGCTTGCGGGCCGGTTTGGCTTTGTAGGGCTGAAAACGAACTTTTTACGCGGTGGCAGAATCGAGGCGCTGGGATTCCGTGCTAAGCGTATGCTGACACCCTCAGGTACGATGACTGAAACACGCTACGATGGCGTGTCAACGCTGTGGACAGATGGAGAAGGTGTGACGGTGACCAGTGATCCAACAATGCACGCAACGCAAACTTTTTCTGTGGACATCGAGGGTCGCTTTATGCTGGAAACAGATCGGTTTGCTGAAGGGTTTGCGAGTCTCGATGGAAACGTAATCGTACATTTCGGGTCATTCCTCAACGAAGACGGAAATGCATTGTCTACCACGGAACCAGGTATCACACTGGGCGTCAGGCTAGCAGAGCAGACGCCCGACTTGCTCGGGAAGCAGTATCGCTTATTTGAAACAAGTATTGGTCTGGGTTCTCAGAACATTCAGTTAAGTTCGATTTCATCGGGTCAATTGGTTTTCAACGACGGCGCTATGGTTAGCCTGAAAGGTCTACATATTAGCCATGCAGTCTACGACACGGCATCAGGACAAGCCAAAACCGTTGGGGCAGAACAAGCGGATATTATTGGCCAGCCAGTTTCAATCGATACCGATGGTACAATCACGATTGAACCGATTTTTCAGGCTGATGGGAAATTAGAATACGCAGGCTTTGTCTCTGCCGATGGCGCGCTTGTTGTGTTGCGTAAAAGATTTTCAGGATATGGTTTGGATCGCGAGACGATGGGAATTATTGTTGGTGTCCAGCAGTAATCATTGGGCCAGGCCTGCCTGGTGCCGGGGTTTAGGAAGCTCTGATTAATTCTGGCGTGAGCAGATTGTGATGAAAAATCGTCCCGTTCAAGGCGCGGATCGCAGGTAATAGCGGGCTATTGCGAAGATCCGCAACGTAGAAGTGGGCGATTTTGCGCCGCAAGATGCCGTGTTACGAGTTGATCAGAGCTTCCTTAATACGTTAGGCGCGTCTGGTTTGCGGTGGATCGGTGTGGCACCGCTGGTCAATGGAACGACCAATGCCGGCGAGTCGCGCCTTGGTTCGTTGTACCTGGGGTGCTTTGTATAAGGCTCTACTATGGGTTGTCTTAGAAAGACCCTCATGCTGCTGAGACTTCAGCGATCAATCACGGATGCTTCAGTTGTATTGTTACTTTCGCAGCGATGTCGACATCTTTACGAATATTCAGGGACACCGGGCAAGCCTTCATTCGCTCAATGATATAAGCGATGTTTGCTGCAGATGCCAAACCGGTATGGGCAGTGCAGTCAAACGTTACGTCAATGTCTTCCAGATTCCAGTCTTGTGAAGTGCCCACTACGATTTGGCCGCTAGCCGAATCGAGTAAAATACCACTTTCTGCGGCATTTACGCGCAGATATAAGTGCTGACAAGTGAATATCGCGTAGACAAAAATTAAAAACCCAGGGGTTTGCACATTGAGGTCGAACGGTATCCAAGTGCCATCGTGGAATAACTCGACTTTTAAGGCTGTGACTTCGTTGGCTTCACCTGCATATTGAATGGAAGAACGTAATTGAAAAATGCGCTGACTCATAAAAAAACATACCTCAACAATACATAAAGTGGGGCCTGTACGTCGGCTCTACGTCTCGCCAGTTACAAACCTGTCCGTCACACCACAGCTCACCTCTGAAATGCGCCGGTACTGCGTTAAAAAATGGTCATTAACACTTATATACTCACATTTTTCGCCTTGATCTGACGTGTTTCAGGTGCAATCTGAGCCGTGACTTCATATTTTGTCAACTCGCTGAGTGGTTACAACTGCTCAAGAATTATGCGCGATGCCTCCAGAAAAGTGTGATCAGAGATCGAAGCACAAGGATCGACGGATAAGCTGCTATTGGTCACTGGATTATTTTGTGCAGATCGCGCAACCCTCGCTGTTAGGGGAGGTGCTGCGATCAGCCCCATCAAACAGCCAGGCGCGAAAGCAAGCAGCGGCGAATGCAGTCATGCGATAAAATACTGGCTCAATTCGCTTTGAACAAAGCGTGACAAGTCTGGCATTGTTTTAACAGCACGCCTGTGAATTGGGTTAATGTGGTCATGTCGTCGGTTTCAGCACGAATGACTAATTCCTCAAACATTAAATGTGTAGGCCCGCCAATGTCTTTGAATGCTTGCGGAAGTTTGGCTTTGACCGATTCTGGTGTAGCTCTGGCCATTCTGTTACCAGAATACCGCGCTGATTGAATAATCATTTCACGGTTATTGTCGCCTATCCCGGCGACAATGCCTTGGATGCTTGACAACATGCGACGCATTTCGCTCAGAAACTGTGCTTTTTCTGAGTCGGAGAGTCCGAGGCTACTTCGCTGATCGTCGTACTGCTGAGTATCGGCCGTAGCCGGCAGGTTTGAACCAAAGGAGGTTGTAGCCAGCAGTAAAATGAGTAATTTCTTCATATTGTTCGATCATTCGACTCAATGCCATCTATTGTGAACGACACTTTGATGCTGTTTATTTTCATGACAATATGATGGTTTCGCGACAAAAAAAGGCCCGGGGTCTGTGTCAAGACAGGCGTTCCGCGCAAGAAAAGGACCTGCAATTGCATGGTCGAAACCGCTTGATCTGCCGATCGCAGTGCAGCGGTGAACCGGCATTAGCGTAGCACACAGGCGTTTGTTTGGTCTCTATCCTTAGTATAACGACTCAGCGCAGTCATCTTTTGCCCCATCTCGGCGTTATTTTCATACTCGAATGGTCACCTATTAACTCTATGCTCACATTCTCCGTGCGAGATTGCCTTGATAGGTACCAAAATCTAAACACGCTGAGTAGTGACTCCTTAGTTAAGGAAGCGCTGATCAATACGTAACACGGCATCTTGCGGTGCAAAATAGCCCACTTCTGCGTTGCGGATCTTTGCAATAGCCGACTATTACCTGCGATCCGCGCCTCGAACTGGACGATTTTTCACCACAATCTGCTCGCGCCAGAATTCATCAGAGCTTCCTAAAAGCGCTATTCGGGTTTCTGCTATTAGCGCGGGATCGGACAACCCCGTAGGTCACTACTCAGCTAAACTCCTGAAAAATGCCAGTACTGCATTAAAAAAGGTCATTAGCACGGATGTACGCATATTTTTCGCCTTGATCTGGCATATTTCAGGGTTTATCAAAGCCATGGTTTCGGTGTTTGACAACTCGCTGAGTAGTGAGCAATGTAGCCTATGGAGAGCTGCGCCAGCCGGACTCGGTGGGCCAAAGGAAGGTGTATGGATCCGGGTTGTGGCGCCACGGCCAGGGCACTCGCAATATTCCCGAGCGTCCAGTCACGGGGCGAGCAACTTTATTGGCGTGCCTTCTATGCTGTTCATTACTGCAGCCCTGTCTCCTGGATAGGTTGCAGGGCTATCTAAGAGGCAGTATTTTGGTGGCCATTAGTACATCGTCAACACGATATTGGCGGCTACAGCGAGCCGGAAAGCGGTTAGCCGGTAGGCGCGCGAGCGCAGGACTGGCCGTCGCCAATTCAAGCGAGCGCAACACCCCGGATGGCCGCTTTCCGGCTCGCCCTCCGGGAGCCTCCCGAATCCGCCACTGCGGTGTTGCGCCCCTTGAAAAGGGAGCCACCCTTTCCTGCGGGACGCGCCTTGCATTGACGAATTTGGGATGCTCTGTAGCCGTCATTATCATGTTGACGA
>JANTGD010000336.1 GCA_024763135.1 Thiotrichales bacterium
AACCTCAGTTGGATCACAAAAGTCCACGCAAGCTCTTGGTGCACCTGGCAAATCAGAAAAACCTCTCATCACCAATAAGGTGACCACGAGTTTTTCCAATTCACCATGCACACCAATATCTTACGCGTCTTTTTTGCGCCCAACTGAGGTTTTTAGGTTAAAGTAAGCGACGTCTTACAGGAGAACGCCCGCAAGTAGCGTGTGCCACAGAAAGCAGGGCGGGATTGTTGGATAACGCACATACGCTTTCTGTAAATCCTTTTTAGACAATAGGTTATGTCTGGCATGTCTATTGCTACTCAGTTTTAGGCGAGGGTTGTGTTGCTGAGATTTATGCTTTCCATAATAGTCTATTGGATGATGGAGAATTAAGCCGAGAATTTGCTTTGGTCGATCCACTGAGCTGGAAATTTCCGCTTTACTATGGGTTGCCTTAGTAAGTCTAGCATTTAAGAATTACGTAACGACTCAGCGCATTCATCTTTTGCTATATCTCGGTGTTAGTTTCGTACTCGAATGGTCACATATTAAGGACGCTCTGATTAATTCTGGCGCGCGTAGATTGTGGTGAAAAATCGTCCAGTTCAAGACGCGGGTCGTAGGTAATAGCAGGCTACTGTGAAGATCCGCAATGCAGAAGTGAGCAATTTTTTGTTGCAAAATGCTGTGTTACGAATTGATCAGAGCTTCCTTAACCATATGCTCATATTCTCCGTGCGAAAATGCCTTGATATGAACCAAAATCTCAACACGCTGAGTAGTTACACAATAGCCAGATGAGGAGAGCATATGCCTGCGAGTTTTACGCTGAAAAAGCATGCTGACGATAGTTTTTATTTTGAATTTTTGGATAAAAATGGTACCTGTGTCCTGACAAGCGGGAGGTATCCCGATAAGGAGATGGCAAAGCAGGCAATCAAGGAGGTCAGAGTCGGGTCTTTGATGGCAAACCAGATTGCGGCAGGTAAAGCAGCAGGTGGTGAACTGTTTTTCGTCATCAAGGATACAGCAGATAACATTTTGGCAGAAAGCGTGTTGTTTACAGATCGGATGCGGTTTGATAATGCGCTGCACAACACCAAAGACAGCGCTTGTATCGCTGAAATAATTGAGCAGAACTAAGGATGTGGCTATGTGCCTTTGCGAATGGTAATTATGATTATAGCGAAGTCTGTAATGGTCACCAGTATGTTTTATTTCGCCGTCAAAATTATGAGCACGAAACCATAGCTGTTCGCTCGTGAATTTTTTGGCCCATGTCTTTAGAATATTCCAATGAACATAGAATTTGTTGTCAATAAAGAGCTTGCAAATATCAGTGTGACGCTCACTGAATTCTCCCGCGTTACCCAGATCATCAATTCTGAGGTTAGCAGTGAGGCGTTCAGTCCACTGTTCAATACCATGATGAGTAGAGTAGCGCAGAGCTACGACGTGGTGATTGATGCGTTAGCGCCTTTTACAGAACTAGAGAGTGAGGAGGCTTTTAATACCGGTTACGACGCCTGTATAGCGCGGTACAAGGAAAGTTATTTGATGGCGATCAGTAAAGCCAGAGCCCTGACGGTCGATGCTTATGAAGATTACGAACATCTTAAATGCACGCGCGAGGCGAAGACGCGTTTTCCCTTGCTGAAACGGAGTTTTATCCGTCTCGAAACTTTGGCGGACAAATGGATTGCCAATGATTACTGGTTAGCGATGAGCATAGATACGCTATTTAAAATGTGGCCTCGACTCCTGCAGGAGATTAGTGAGTTGAAGTTGAAGGATCCCGAGGATGCGTATTTGATTTACAGTGCTGCAATCGGTGATCTGGGGGTCTATCTAGGGGTTGTGCAGGCACAAAATAAAGTCTTTCACGCCCTGTTACGCAGGGAATAATGGTATGGCAGCACTTTATTAGGCGGATACGCCCTGCTATCAAGCGTGACATCAGTGCTAACAGACTGCGCAGTCCCAATCCAACCTGTCCCCTCTTAAAGAGGCTGTCTTGGTCGCTATGCTGGGTGTGTTTTGCACGGCACTCGGGCTTCCCGCGATGGTTTGCAGCGCCTTTTAAGGCGAGGGGATGTTGATGCACTGCTAAGACATCGCTTGGTATTCACGGGATTGGCTTGTCTATCGACAGGTGACGATGCAAAATCCCGTCACATGAATACTGCAACCCTGATTACTTTTCTTATCTATCTGCTGGGTATGTTGGCTTTGGGCTTGATTGCCTGGCGTCTGACGAACTCTATGTCCGATTACGTGCTCGGAGGTCGCCGGTTGAATCCCGCGGTGACGGCACTCTCGGCTGGGGCGTCGGACATGAGTGGCTGGTTGCTGCTCGGGTTGCCGGGGGCGTTCTATGCCTCGGGCATGAATCAGATTTGGATCGTTGCCGGGTTGTTAGCCGGGGCTTTTTGTAACTGGCATTTCGTTGCGGCACGGCTGCGGCGCTTTTCTGCGCGACTGAATGATTCGCTTACCCTGCCGGATTATCTTGAAAATCGGTTTCGAGATGATACGCGATTGTTGCGGTTGATTTCCGCGTTAGTGATTCTGCTGTTTTTTACTTTCTACGTCTCCTCCGGCTTGGTCAGTGGTGCTCTTTTGTTCGAACAGAGTTTTGGTCTGCCTTATCGCACTGCGCTGCTGCTGGGGTCGGGAGTCATTGTCGCCTATACCTTTCTTGGTGGCTTTCTTGCCGTGAGCTGGACCGATTTTGTACAGGGGTCGCTTATGTTATTGGCGCTTGTGATAACGCCGGTGGTGGTGATTGCTGAGTTGGATGGCTGGTCTCATTTCGTTGACAGCATTACAGCGATCAAGCCCAGTGCGCTTGATCCGCTCCATGATACGAGCTTGCTGGCAATGGTGTCACTGTTGGCCTGGGGGCTTGGCTATTTTGGACAGCCACATATTCTTGCGCGCTTTATGGGCATTCGTTCTGCCGACGAAATGCATCAGGCGAAGTTTATTGGTATGACATGGATGTTGGTATCGATGACTGGAGCCATGCTGATCGGACTGGCCGGCCTTGTCTGGTATGCCGATGCTCCGCTCGACAATGGCGAGACGGTTATGATTGCGTTGACGCAGGTGCTATTTAATCCCTGGATGGCCGGCGCATTACTGGCTGCGATTCTTGCTGCGATCATGTCGACTATCGATTCGCAGTTGCTGGTGAGCGCGTCGGCAGTAGCGGAAGATCTTTATCGAGGATTTTTCCGCCGCCGAGCCAGTCAGAAGGAGCTGGTGGTCGTGTCCCGGTTGTCCGTACTTGGGGTGGCGCTATTGGCGGGACTGCTCGCGCTCGATCCAAAAAGCAGTGTGTTGTCACTGGTTGGCTATGCTTGGGCAGGCTTCGGAGCAGCTTTCGGCCCTGTTATTTTACTGTCGCTACTATGGCCGGGGATGAGCCGCAATGGTGCGCTTGCGGGGATGCTGATCGGCGCGTTGACGGTGGTGATTTGGGGCAATCTTTCCGGCGGAATGTTTGATCTTTATGAGCTGGCACCCGGTTTTCTTTTTTCTACTTTGGCGATTGTCTTGGTCAGCAAACTCGGTCAGGCACCAGAACTCAGAGCGGTCAATGTTTTCGATAATGAGTAACCTGTGCCCTGCTAAACTGGCCAAACCAGTTGATCTTCAAGTTGAGAACTAGCAATGTACATGCGCTCCGCGAGCGTGAGTGAAGGCTGATTTGGGCCGGTGTTCGATAGCGCCAGGCCGACCGGCATTACATTGCGTGGGAAATGATAGTTGCCAGTGCCGCATGGTTACATGCTTCTCTGCATTGGTGTGAAGGTAATGAATTGCATGCAGGTTATTGGTGGCGGCGTTCGCAGTGTGCTCTGAGCGATCGGCCATTGGACGCTAAGTGTTCAGAAATCGTCTGCACTTTGCGTGATCAGCAGGACCAATAATCGCTGCCATGGCTGAGCAGATATGATGCGACAGCGAGATTCAGGGAGTCTTGTGCCAGCGGAAGGCCCGGCAGTGCTGAAGGCGCTGGGACGCTGGC
>JANTGD010000337.1 GCA_024763135.1 Thiotrichales bacterium
ATCACCAATAAGGTGACCACGAGTTTTTCTGATTCACCAGGCACACCAATTGCTTACGCGTCTTTTTCGCGCCCAACTGCGGAATCTAGGTTGAATGGGGCAGCGTAGGCGGGTGTGCAGGCTGCGCACGTTGCGATCCGGCGTAGATAAGCACACCGGATCGCGTAAATGCGGGTAGGGGATAAATCGTGGGGCAGGTGGCTACATCTGCGCTGGGAGCTGAAAATAATGGGCATTCACCAGAAAATGCGTCCAGATACTGGCGAAATAACCCAGTGCAATAACGGGTGTCCATTTGAGATGCCCGAAGAAAGTGTATTTGCCCCGGGCCTGACCCATCAAGGCAACGCCAGCGGCAGAGCCAATCGACAGCATACTGCCACCCACACCGGCGGTCAGTGTGACGAGTAACCACTGGCCAAGGGACATATCCGGGGACATGGTCAGTACGGCGAACATGACCGGAATATTGTCGACAATGGCCGATAACGCGCCGACGGAAATATTGGCGTAGGTTGCGCCCCAGTCGGTATACATGACTTCGGATGCGATAGCGAGGTAGCCCATATAACCCAGGCCACCCACGCATAGGATGACACCGTAGAAGAACATGAGCGTATCCCATTCGGCCCGCGCGATTCGATCAAAGATATCAAAAGGCACAATATCGCCAATTTGCCCATCACCGCCTTCCAGAGAAACTTCTTCGCGTGTGGCGGTTTTCTTTAGGTAGTAGGCAAAGAATTTGAGATAAGCCAGTCCGGTCATCATGCCGACTACGGGTGGTAGGTGAAAGAAATTGTGAAAACTCACAGCCGTGGTGATAGTCAGCAGGAACAGTAAAATAATACGTTTGGCGCCGCGCTTCATGACAACGGCTTCATCCAAGGCTTCGGGTTGTTCATTGGGTACGGCGAAATGCATGATTCCGGCTGGAACCACAAAATTGACCAGCGCGGGCAAAAACAGGCTGAAAAAGGTCCCGAAATCCACAGCGCCCTTCTGCCAGACCATGAGGGTGGTAATATCGCCAAACGGGCTGAAGGCACCTCCCGCATTAGCTGCTACGACGATATTGATACACGCCAGGCTGATAAAACGATTATTGCTGCCACCGACCGAGAGTACCACAGCACACATTAAGAGAGCGGTGGTGAGGTTGTCTGCAATCGGGGAGATAAAAAACGCAAGAAACCCGGTCATCCAGAACAGCTTTCGGAACCCGAAGCCCTTGCTGATCAACCACGAGCGCAGTGCATCGAATACCAGGCGTTCTTCCATGGCGCTGATGTAGGTCATGGCAACCAGCAAAAACAGCATCAACTCCGCATATTCCAGAATATTGTGTCGCACCGCATGTTCAGGCCCGGTGGGGATGTCGTGCTGGACGTAGACCCAGGCGATGAGTACCCAGATGATTCCCGCGGCCAACAGTACGGGTTTCGACTTACGCAGGTGTGTAAATTCCTCCCCCATGACCAGCAGGTAAGCCAGGATAAATACCGCGATGGCGGTGTAGCCTGCCCAGTGATGGGTTAAGTCGAGGTGATCAGTCATGGTCCCTCCACTAATACCCACTGAAGGGAGGAGCAAGAGGGGTAGCGCGAGTAAGAGCCGGGAAAGCAATTTATTCATCCTTTTTTTCTTCCATTGGTTGCTATTCGTAGAGGGGATCCTGCGACGCTGTTCTTCAACAGGCTGTACAACCCCACAGGGCTTCCTGAACGGGTGTTATTTGTAACAGTATCGGCTATTTCAATAAAGAGTTTAGGGTGATGCGTAGCGTAGCGCCTGTCTTCGTTGTGTGGATGAGGTGGCTGTCTCCTGCAATGTTGGCGGATGCGATGGGTTTATGGCAGTGCAAACAGTTGGTGAGCATTTGCACTGGTTTGCTGGGCAACATCGTCCACACTCAATGTCTGCAATGCCGCTACGGTGCACGCAATTTCGGGCAAGTAGGCGGGCTCGTTGCGGGTATGGCGATGTGCCTGGCCGGTTTGATCCGGGGCATCAGTTTCTAATAAGAGAGTGTTTAATGGCAGTTGTTTCACCAGCGCGCGTAGACGCTGCGACTTGGGCCAAGTCAGTGGGCCGCCAAAACCCAGGTAAAAACCATGGTCTATCAATCGCTTAGCCTGCTCCAAACTACCGGAATAGCTGTGCAGTACCCCCCGGACAGTGGGATAGTCGCGTAACAGCAGGATGACATCTTCCACCGCGCGACGTGCGTGAATAATGATCGGTAAGTCATGCGCTGCAGCAAGCGCCAATTGCCCCTTCAGCAGCATGCGCTGCTTGTGTTCGTCTTCGCGTCCTGCGTAGAAATCCAGGCCACATTCACCAATGGCGTGCGGTTTTTCGCGCACAATCCATTCCTCCAGGAGCGACAAATGGTCAGGTTGATGTTGCGCAGACATCATCGGATGGAGGCCATAGGCGGGGTAGATTCCGGCATACTGCTGCGCAGTTTTTTGCAGCCGCGGCCACGTGGCTGCCGTGGTAGCGGGTGAGAGGATGGCCGTGATTCCAGCCGCAAGCGCACGGGAGTAGACCGCGTCACGGTCGGGGTCGAATTCCTCGGCGTCGAAGTGACAATGTGAGTCGATCAATTCCATGGCTGTCTGCGATCAGTGCAACAACAATTATTTTCAGGCTCAGCGCACATATTTACCTGATAGGTGGTAGTAGGATGCCTGCGAGTGGTCTCAAGGCCAGAATTCACGCAGAATAATAACAATGAAAAAAACTCTCCTGTCTCTATTGCTTTTTCTGCTTTGCGCGCATGCCGCCGCCGCAATACAGCCGCGTATTATTGGGGGGATCAAGGTCGATACGCCGCAATGGCCTGCCACCGTCGCGGTTGAGATTGACTATTCCTACTTGTATTTGCGTCGTTGCGGCGGCACGTTGATCGATTCTAAATGGGTGCTTACCGCCGCGCATTGCTTTTACGACAGCAAGGGCAGCCGCGATGGCATTCCATCGAATACCACTGTGCGCGCCGGTATGGTTAACCTCGATGATGCCTCTGAGCGACTGATTGTGCAGAACATCATTATTCATCCGGCCTTTCAACCTGGTACGGGCCGCTTTGATTCGGACATTGCACTTTTGGAGCTGGCCAGAGATGCGAATCAGCCAGTGATCCCTATCTATTCAGCCCCACCGGCACCAGGCACACTTGCCACGGTTGTCGGCTGGGGTGTGACACAGGTCGATTTTAACGGCAATCCGGTGGATGCGTCACTGTCCAAAACTTTGCGCGCAGCAGAACTGCCGATCGTCTCGGATGCGGTGTGCCGGTCAGCGATGCAGGGGGTTACAGCCAACATGGTGTGCGCGGGTTACGCTCAGGGCGGTGTCGATAGCTGTCAGGGCGATAGTGGTGGTCCGCTGATGGTCAAGGTGGGCGATCAATACCAGCAGGTAGGTATTGTCAGTTTTGGGGACAAATGTGCCCAGCCCAACAAGTACGGTGTGTACACGGAGCTGGCTATGTTTACCACTTGGATCAACGATTATGTGCCTGGTGTGCTGACAGCGGGCGATGGATTCCCGCGTAATACTTCCAGCACTGTTTCGGGTGACAGTGCTGTGGATGCAAGCAGTAATCAGCCACGGCAGGGCGGAGGAGCATTCGGCCTTGAAGTTTGTCTGCTTGGAGGGCTGTGGTTCAGACGTTGGCGGGTCTTAACAGCCTGTTAAGGAAGCCCTGATTAATTCTGGCGCGAGCAGATTGTGGTGAAAAAACGTCCCGTTCAAGGCGCGGATCGCAGTTAATAGCAGGCTATTGCAAAGATCCGCAACGCAGAAGCGGGCGATTTTGCGCCGCAAGATGCCGTGTTACGAATTGATCAGCCTAAAAACCTCAGTTGGGCGCAAAAAAGACGCGTAAGGTATTGGTGTGCATGGTGAATCGGAAAAACTCGTGGTCACCTTATTGGTGATGAGAGGTTTTTCTGATTTGCCAGGTGCACCAAGAGCTTGCGTGGAC
>JANTGD010000338.1 GCA_024763135.1 Thiotrichales bacterium
CAAGGGCTTGCGTGGACTTTCGTGATCCAACTGCAGAATCTAGGTTTAAGTGAACCAAGAACATAATTTTTGTTGCAAGGGGGTAATATGGCCATCTATCTGAACACCGTTACCGGCAGCCGAGCGCTGGAAGGTAGCCCATTCGATCAGGCAATCACACAGGCAGCCATTAAGCTGACCCGCGCCAGACTGCACGAAGATGGTGAACGCATTGCGAACCTGGATTTGACCTTTTTATTACCTGCCAAAAAAGTCAAACCCGATTTTAAAGGGATGAGGATTCGTCACTACTCGGTCGAAGATGGAACGGTTTTCATCGAATCGGTGGTACCGGAAAAAATGCTCCATTCCGAGTACGCACCCGACTACGTCCTCGCGGTAATCCAGGACGCGGTGGAAAACGCCGAAGCGTTTTTTGCAGAACAATCCTGGGCAGGATTCGACCCTGCCGGCCTGCAAACGCAGCTGGCCGCCCTGACCGCCTGACCTGCTATAAACCTAAAAACCAGACAGTACAAACATCGACCGGCCTAGCTGAGTTGCGATGGATTTTCCCTGATTTGAGGCCAATAGTCGTACTACTGACTAACACACTCTATTCAGAAAGCCATACTTAACTTTTCCGCAATAGCCTCACGCTGCCCGAACAGACTCCAGCGATCAAAATCCAATGAGCTCTGCGTGATAGCCTTGATCTTGGACCGTATCGAGAATGGCGCCCGAGTACACTTCCTGCGGATCGTAATCGATGACCATTAGGTGTCTTGCGGTTTCAGCCACACATGCGGCCCGGATGCCTTGGCAATCAGAGAGTTCATGCTCCAGATGCTGTATTTCCGCATCGCTTAGGTTTTCGTCGATATGCATTACAACGGCTACGTCTGAATCACTCATAGTCTTCATCTCCTTGGTGTATGTGTCACTGTTATATAAAGGTGCAGCGTCATGCTACTAACCCGGCACCTTCATCTCGCGAGCCGATCGCCAACCGATTATCGTGCTCACGCCGTTACGTATCGCATCGATTTGATCTCGTTATGCTTCATAGAAACCTAGGAGGTCTGTGGGAAATCGTCAAAATAACAACAAATTTTGTGTCATTATGAAAACAACCTGGCACGGCAGGCGGTGACACCTACCCATACAGCAGCTGACAAGCCCGAAGATTGGTCATCAGTGTGCTGTCGGCACCAACACCTCATTAAAACGTTCGGTATACTCAAGCGCTTCCGCAATGATCATAAACCCCACTATGACGGCTCTAACCAGTGGCATCGTCTTAGCTTTATTGCTCACGGGCATTGTCTGGCTCATCTTGAGTTACAACCTGCTGGTGCGGGATAAGCATCGCGTACTGGCAGGCTGGAGCGATATCGATGTACAACTCAAAAGGCGCCACGATTTAATTCCAAAACTGGTCACCACCGTCAGTGAATACGCCAAATACGAGCGCAGCACTTTGCAAACTATCACCAAGCTGCGTGATCAGGCAGCCATATTAGAAGATGTCGCCTCGCGCGCTGCAACAGAACAGGACTTGAGCCACTCGCTCACGCGCGTGCTGGCAATTGCCGAGGCGTATCCACAGCTCAAAGCACAACACAACTTCCTGGATCTACAGCAAGAAATTTCAAACATCGAACAGGACATCCAGTTTGCACGACGCTACTACAATGGCGCAGTGAACAATCTGAACACCCGTATCGAAAGCTTTCCCGATATGCTGATCGCGCGTCTATTCCATTTTAAACCCGCCGAATATTTTGATTTCGTGGAGCATTGATCGATGAAAACACCCTGTTTAATAAGACAAGCGATAAAAAGTCTGATATTGATGCTGCTCTGCATAGCACCCGTGCAGGCTCAGGAGGTGATTCAGTCTTTTCAAAGCGATATCGAAATTGCGGATGATGGCACGCTCACGGTGACCGAAACAATCACAGTCGTGGCTGAAAGTCGCCAGATCAAACATGGCATCTACCGCGACTTTCCAACGCGCTACACAGCACCCGATGGTCACGAAGTGCAGGTCGGTTTCAAGATTCTTTCCATAGAGAAAAATGATCGCAAAGCACCCTATCACACGCGCTCACTGAGCAACGGTATACGCATCTATATCGGCGATAAAGACATTCGGCTCACACCTGGCAAGTATCGTTATCGCCTGCGATACCGTACCAACCGGCAGCTTGGTTATTTCGCAGATCATGATGAGCTGTATTGGAATGTTACTGGCAATGGCTGGCAATTTCCCATTAAACACGCAAGCGCGCGTGTCACCCTGCCCCAGCCGGTCGACGATGATGCGATCACCATGACTGGCTATACCGGGCCATACGGCTCCAAAGAGCAAGCCGTCCGCGCGCAGCGCGCCACTCCACAGACATTCACCTTTGCGACCACACGGGCGCTCGCGGCCAAGGAAGGCTTCACTCTCGTGTTGGACTGGCCCAAGGGCATCGTCACTGGCCCCAGCAGGCTGCAGAAGCAGTGGTGGGCGTTTACCGATTGGCTGCCGCAAATCGTACCTGGCGCAGGCATTCTTTTGGTCTTTCTATACTATTTAGTTGTCTGGTGGCGGGCAGGTCGGGACCCCCAAAGCGGCGTCATCATCCCTCGCTATGTCGCGCCCAAAGGTTTTTCCCCCGCCGCCTTGCGGTACATTCGGAAAATGGGTTACGACGCGCAATGCTTTAGCAGCGCACTGATCAATTTGGCAATCAAGGGCGTCATCGAAATCAGTCAAACCAAAGACAAAGACTTCGTGCTGAAACGCACGCAGAAACAAGACCTTGAACTCGCTCCCGGTGAATGGGCGATTCTCACGGCTTTATTTGGTCATTCCCAAAATAAGCACGAGTTACGCTTGACCCAAAAAGAACACAAACGTCTTGCGGAGGCGATGAAAAATCATCGCGATGCACTCAAACGCGATTTCGAAAAAAAGTATTTCCTGACCAATCTACGCTATTTTTTACCGGGTATTGGACTGAGCATCGCGGTTATTATTGGGGGGATTCTCAGCTTGCCGTCAGACGGCGCGCGCGCCGCTATCGTCATTGCATTGATAGCCCTGCTGATACTGTCGGTGACCCTGGGCAGCATGATCTTCAGTTGGCTCTACCAGACAGTTGCCCAGCGCAGTCTCATTGCCCTGCTCAAATTACTTACACTGAGCTGCGGGATTGTCGCGCTGTTTTGGTTTGGCGGATTGAATAGCCTGCTACCAACGTTTCGACCACTGCTCAGCGGGGAAACGCTCCCGCTACTCATCGCAACGTTCCTGCTGTTGGGGATCAATGGCTTGTTCTATTACCTGCTCAAAGCACCGACCGCTGCAGGGCGTCAATTGCTCGATGAAATCGAGGGGCTAAAACTTTATTTGAACGTGGCGGAGGAGGACGACATCCGCATGACGGGCCAACCGCGCTTTACCACAGATATTTATGAGCGCTTACTCCCCTTTGCGGTTGCCCTGGGAGTAGCGTCCAGTTGGTCACAGCGACTTGAAAAAGCGATCGCCCAAGGATTGATCGAAAAAAGCTATCATCCGCCCGGATTACATCAGCCGTATGACCAGCGTCATTCAGTGTCCGGTTTGTCTGATAATTTTGTATCCAAACTAGGGCGCAGCGTCAGCGCCGCAGCGGTAGCACCCGGATCGTCCTCCGGTAGCGGCGGAGGCTTCTCTGGTGGTGGCGGTGGAGGTGGCGGCGGCGGTGGCTGGTAGCAGCCACCAGTTCCTATTGACCCGGCAATAAATGGACCCGTGTTCAGCTGGGTGAATAAGACAATCCATCGTATGGCCTCACCACAGCATTCGACACTTTGGGAAGCGCTGATCAATTCGTAAGACGGCATCTTGCGGCACAAAACCGCCCACTTCTGCGTTGCGGATCTTCGCAATAGCCCGCTATTACCTGCGATCCGCGCCTTGAACGGGACGATTTTTCACCACAATCTGCTCGCGCCAGAATGAATCA
>JANTGD010000339.1 GCA_024763135.1 Thiotrichales bacterium
TACGCCTCGGTGTTGCAGCGCTTGCCAAGGACGCGGCCATTGCCTGCGCACTGCGCCTTGATGCGCAGCATCACAAAAGCGCTGAGTCCGTCATTTTTAGCTGGACGAGGTACTAGCCGCAGGATTATTGAAGACGGGCCGTGCTGAACACACCATATTATGGTACCGGGCTCAAGGAAGCTCTGATTCATTCTGGCGCGAGCAGATTGTGGTGAACAATCGTCCAGTTCAAGGCGCGGATCGCACAAAATAGCGGGCTATTGCGAAGATCTGCAACGCAGAAGTGGGCGATTTTGCGCCGCGAGATGCCGTGTTACGCATTGCTCAGAGCTTCCTTAATTTAGAGTCTCTGCGACACATGGATGTGCCCCCATTTTCGGTGGCTGATAAGCCATTCAAAATGGGGGAAAGATATAATCGCATTTTGTCTTTTCCATGCTCTGATTATTCATGGATTCTTCAGCTTCCTTAACAGGCTGTTAAGTGCTACATCACTATCACTCGCTGATTGTTTATCGCGCAAGAACGGAGGCATCGGTCGATACCACTGAATCTGACAACACATTCTTTTAACATTCCACTGTAATACTACTGCAATCGCCACTAACCGAATTGACTATGACTCCCTTGCGGCTCGGTCGCTTACTCCCTATCATTTTGACTTTGGCACTGCTGTCCTGCCACGCAAACCCGCCTCACCCTGCGTCTATGACTACGGGCTCCACCAATCGGGATAGCTTAGAGACAAAACATCCGACGCCCACGCCTGACCAAGCGCTCCCCTCGCCGACTCCTGCAGCCACCGCTACCACATTACAAGAGCTGTACATCTCCCCCAATCGACGCTATTTCATGTATGCCGATGGCACACCGTTTTTCTGGCTGAGCGACACCCAATGGGACATCGTGCATAAAGCCACCCGTGAACAAGCGGACGAAGTACTGGCAGACAGGCAGCGCAAGGGATTCACGGCCATTCAGATTCCCTTGTTATTCCACTGGTCGGTCTCCAGCGCGAACCGATACGGCGATCTTCCCGGCAAACCCGATCACTGGAACGAAGCTTACTGGCAACACGCGGATTACATCATCGATGCCACCATTGCGCTGGGGATGCATCCTGCGATCTTTCCAGCCTGGGGAAATCTTTCCGGCGGTGAAGACAATCTTTTTACCCCCGAACAAGCCTACCGCTATGGGCAATGGGTTGCCCGCCGCTACCAGACACGCCCCGCTGTGGTCTTCATCGTGGGGGGAGACCGTACCCCGGCAAAAGATTGTTGCGGCATCACCGCTGCCATCGCCAAAGGAATCAAATCTGTCAGCCCAAACCGATTGGTTTCATTCCATAGTTGGTACGTATCGCGAAACGAAGGCCATGCAAACGCGCGCTGGCTGGATTTCAGCATCTTTCAAACCAGCCACAATCAGTGTGATGACGGGCGCGAATTTACCAATATCACCACGAACCTCTTAAAAGACTGGCACGCCACACCCAAGCGCCCGGTGATTGACATGGAACCACGCTACGAACACATCGACAGTGGTTGCGGCTTTAAATTCAATGCGGCTCAAACCCGGGCATCTGCCTATTGGGCGGTGTTTGCGGGCAGCGCGGGAATGGGTTATGGACAGCATCCTCTGTGGTACTGGGGCCAATGGGGAGATAATCAGCCAGACTTTGATTTCAACCGCATCCGCAAGCACCTGGCAGCGACGTTTGCGGCCCAAGCTCACCACCTGAAAGACCTCATGCTGTCGCGCCCCTATTTCAGCCGGGTGCCAGATCCCGTGTTAGTGGACAATGCGATTGGCGTTGGCGCGACACGGGGGGACGGCTATCTCATGGCCTATGCCGGACATGGGCAAACCTTTCAGCTTGACGCCCGCCATCTTACAGGCAAAACCCTACGCGCCTGGTGGTTCAATCCACGCGATGGCAGCGCCATCCAAGGGGACACCTACCAAGGTGGCGCGACACACACCTTTGACCCTCCAGGCAGCGAGGCATCGGGCAACGATTGGGTGTTGGTGCTGGACGATCAGGCCCGTGGGTATGGTCGACCCGGTCGGCAGTAACTGCAATGCGGGCACTTTCCTGTGACGGCGCGCAGACTGCCGTGTCGGAACTTACGCTAGAATGGCGCCGCTTTCCGGCACACGGTGCCAAGCATTTAGCGTGGCGGAGCAAAGATCATCAATAGTATCAATAAGAGGGTGTGCATCATGCGGCAACTGCGGGTAGCTGGAATCTTACCGCTCATTTTCAGCCTGGGACTGCTGTCTTGTGGTGGCGGCGGCGGTCAAGATGGGCAGACGACGCCAGACACGCTGTCTTCGACTAACAGCAGCGCGGTAGCGGGCGATTCCGGCGAAGCCCAAGACGCGCCCCAACCTGGCGCTAAAGATCCCAATGCCGCCACACAGGCCAATGGCGAGACAACCGCCACTGATAGCGCTGTTACGACGGCGCCAAAAGCTGCGGTTCAAGAACTCACCCTCGGTCCGAATGGCCGATTTTTCAGCAATGCCGATGGCTCACCATTTTTCTGGGTCAGTGATACCCAGTGGGAAATCATCCACAAGTCGACCCGGGAGCAGGCACAAGAAGTCCTGGCAGACCGCCAAACAAAAGGCTTCACCGCTATTCAGATTCCCTTGTTGTTCTACTGGTCCATTGGCAGCCCGACCCTGTATGGTGAGCTACCCGGTGGCCCGGACAATTGGAACGAAGCCTACTGGGAGTATGCGGACTACATTATCGATGCCACCATCGCGCACCAGATGCATCCCATCGTCTTTCCCGCCTGGGGCAATCTCTCGGGGGGCGAAGACAATCTCTTTACAGCCGAGGAGGCCTACCGCTATGGCCAATGGGTTGCCACTCGGTATAAGGATCGCCCAGGCGTCGTCTTCATCGCGGGCGGAGATCGCGGTCCTGCTACGGACTGCTGCGGCATCACAGAGGCCATTGCAAAAGGTATCAAATCGGTCAGTCCAAACAGGCTGGTCTCCTTCCATGCCCTGTATCGAAAACGAAACGAAGGTTATACAGACGCAAACTGGGTCGATTTCAGTACCTACCAAACCAGCCACAACAAATGCACCGATGCAGAGGAATACTCCGAGGTGACGGCAACCATGCTGGAAGACTGGGAGGCTACCCCGCAGCGCCCGATCATCAATATTGAGCCCCGATACGAAGATATTGGCGATGGGGGCACCTGTGGGTACGCATTCACCCCCTATCAGGCAAGAATCTCTGCCTACTGGTCGGTTTTCGCCGGCAGCGCAGGCATTGGCTACAGCAAGAGCCCCTTGTGGTACTGGGCGCAGTGGGGCGACAACCAGCCAGACTTTGATTTCAATAGAATTCGCGAACTATTGAATGCGGAATTCGGCGCACAGCTCCAATATCTGAAAGCGCTGATGCTGTCGCGCCCCTTCTTCAGTCGCGTGCCAGACCCTGCTCTGGCTGGCAATGTCAATGGTGTCGGCGCCACCCGAGGCGACGGTTACATTATGGTCTACGCCGGTCAGGGGCAAACCATACAAGTCGACACCACCAGCCTGAGTGGCAATACCGTGCAAGCATGGTGGTTCAATCCGCGCGACGGCAGCGTCATTCAGGCCAATAACTTCATTGGGGGCGCAACAGAATCCTTCGATCCGCCCGGCCTCGAAGAAGCAGGCAACGACTGGGTGCTGGTCCTGGATGATCAGGCCCGGGGATTTCCTCGCCCGGGGAAATACTAAAACCACCGTCACTACTCAGCGAGTTGTTTAAAAAATGAAGCCACTGCTCAGATTGCCCCTGAATTACATCAGATCAAGGTGAAAAATTTGAGTTTAAAGCGGTAAGTGACCATTTTTTAATCCTAAAAACCTCAGTTGGGCGCAAAAAAGACGCGTAAGATATTGGTGTGCAAGGTGAATCGGAAAAACTCGTGGTCACCTTATTGGTGATGAGAG